>JACQBB010000006.1 GCA_016194625.1 Elusimicrobiota bacterium
CGCGCACGTGGACTTCGACGCGCAGGAGGCCGCCGGCTCCTACTTCCGCACGCTCGACTTCAAGGTCTTCGGCTACGCGCCGCCCAAGCCCTGGCTGACGCTGGAGAAGACGGTATCGACCGGCGCGACCAACGGCTTCGGCATCGGCGCCTACCGCGCCTGGGTCGGCGTGGAGGACGAGCGCGGCGCCCTGCGCGCCGGCCGCCAGCGCGTCGCCTGGGGCACCGGCAAGATCTGGAACCCGACCGACGTGCTCAACCCCTACTCGCCGACCTCCATCGAGCGCGACGAGCGCCGCGGCGTGGACGCGCTGTACGCGCGCGCGGGCGTGGGCGCGCTCGGCCAGGCGGAGTGGGTGTGGGCCGGCGAGGACCGCTGGGTGGACCACCAGATGCTCGCGCGCGGGCGGGGGAACCTCGGCGGCTGGGACGCGTCTTTGCTCGGCGGCAAGATCGCGGGCTCCACGGCGGCGTTCATGGTCGGCGGCGACTTCGCGGGCACGCTCGCCGACGGGACGCTCCACGGCGAGTGGGGCTGGTTCCACCCGCAGTGGCGCACGCCGTACTGGAAGGCGGGCCTGGGCTGGGACTACACCTTCCCGTCGGAGACGAAGGTCCCCGGCCTCAAGGACGCCGCGTTCGTCGTCGAGTACTACCACGCGGGCAACGGACGGACCGACACGCGGCGCTACGATTTCGCGCCTCTGCGGGCCGGGAAGGAGACGGGGGTCGCGATGAACTACTTCGGCGCGTCGGCCTCCAAGGACCTGCACCCGCTGCTGAAGCTGGAGGCGTTCGGCATCGTCAACGCCGACGACGGCTCGACCTTCTTCGCGCCCTCGCTGACCTGGAACGCGCTGAACGACCTGTACCTGACCGCCGCCCTCCAGCGCTTCGGCGGAGAGAAGCGGACGGAGTACGGCCGCCAGGCGAACCAGCTCCTGGCCAGCGCGCAGTTCTACTTTTAGAACGGACGCCTCGGCGGAGTTATCCACCGGAAAATCGCGCGATTTTTCTGTGGATAAGTGGAACTTTACGCGGGGGGAACGCGTATGATGGCATGGATTATTCCAAACGCTCCCTGACCGATCCGGCGCTCCTCCGGGAGACGGGATCTCTTCGCCGCGAAGAATCGGAACGCCTTCCCCACCTCCTGGCGTGTCTCGCGGAAGTCGAACGACGCGGGCTGCACCTCGATCTCGGCTACGGGGACCTCTTCGACTACTGCCGCCGTGGATTGGGCTACTCGGAAGGCGCCGCGGCCCGGCGCGTCCATTCGGCGCGCGCGGCCGCGGCCTTCCCCGAACTTTACACCCATCTGCGCGACAGCACGCTCTCGCTGAGCGCGCTCTCGCGCCTGAAACCGCACCTGACGGCGGCGAACGTGAGCCGCGTCGCCGCGTTGGCCGCGGGGAAGACCTTCCGCGAGGTCGACGAACTCGCCTGCGAACTCGCCGCCGCGAAGGCCGCGGAGGAGCTCCCGCCGGCGGCGCCGGAAGATCCTCCCGCCGAATTGCCGCTGAGAGCCGCCATCCCGGGCGAGCCGCGTCCCGTCGGCGCCGCGTCGTCTGAGCCGCCGAAGACACGCGACACCATCCGCGCGGAGCGCCCCGGGACGCTCCGTTTCAGCTTCCAGGCCGACGCCTCGCTCCGCTCCCGGCTCGAAGCCGTCAAAGCGATGATGTCGCACCGCCTCGCCTCGACGCGCCTGGAAGACGTCATCGGCGCGCTTGCGGACGAATACCTCGCTCGGCGAGCTCCCCGGGACCGCATTGCGGCGTCGGGACCCTCCCGGCGCCGGACCCGGCGCATCCCCGCCGCCGTCAAGGACGCCGTTCGACGGCGCGACGGCGACCGGTGCGCCTTCGTCTCCCCCGACGGAGTCCGCTGCGGCTCGACCTTCCGCTTGGAGTTCGACCATGTGCGGCCGTGGGCCCGAGGAGGGAGGTCGGACGACCCGTCCAACATAAGACGACTCTGCCGCGCCCACAACCTGAGGCGGGCGCGGCAGATGTTCGGCGGCTCCGTCCCTGAGAGGGGCGGATGAGCCTCAGACGTACTTCTTGTACAGGGCCTTGTACTGCAGGGAGCGCACGTGCTTGCCCAGGTCGGCGGGCTTGGGCTCCTGCGCCAGGCCGCGCGCGTAGGCGACCTCGGCGACGGCCGTGCCGATGACCGCCGACACCTCGTTGATCTTCTGGAGCGCCGGGTAGATGCGGCCCAGGTCCAGGTCCTCCTTCTTCACGTACTCGGCCAGCGTCTTCGCGGCGACGAAGAACATCTCGTCGGTCACGCGACTGGCGCCGGCCACGACCACGCCCAGGCCGACGCCCGGGAAGATGTAGGCGTTGTTGCCCTGGCCCGGGGTGAAGGACTTGCCGCCGTACTTCACCGTCGGGAACGGCGAGCCGCTGGCGAACACCGCGCGGCCGTCGGTCCACTCGTAGGCCTGCTGGGCCGTGCACTCCGAGTTGTCGGTCGGGTTCGACAGCGCGAAGATCACCGGCCGCTGGTTGATCTTGGCCATCTCCCGCACGAGCTCCTCGGTGAACTGGCCCTTCTTGCCCGACACGCCGATGATCGCGGTCGGCTTGAGCGCCTTGACGGCGGCCGTCAGGTCCGCGATCGCCTCGTGGTCGTGCGCGTACGGGAGCTTGTGCTCCTGCAGGTCCTTGCGCGACTTCACGACGAGCGACTTCGAGTCGATGAACCAGCAGCGCGAGCGCGCGTCCTTCTCGGACACGCCCTCGGCCTTCAGCGCGCTGACGATCAGGTTCGCGATGCCGATGGCGGCCTCCCCGGCGCCGCAGAACAGGAACTTCTGATCCTTCAGCTTGATGCCGGTCAGGCGCGCCGAGGAGACCAGGCCGGAGAGCGTGACGGCCGCGGTGCCCTGGATGTCGTCGTTGAACGAGCAGACCCGGTCGCGGTACCTCTCGAGGATGCGGAACGCGTTGTGATTGGCGAAGTCCTCCCACTGGAGCAGCGCGTGGGGGAAGATCTCCTGGACCGCGGACACGAACTCCTCGACGAGTTCGTCGTACTCCTTGCCGGTGAGGCGCTTCTCCTGGACGCCCAGGTACAGCGGGTCCTCGAGCAGGGTCTGCGAGTTGGTGCCCACGTCGAGCGTGATGGGGAGCGTGCAGGACGGATGCACGCCCGCGCACGCCGTGTACAGCGACAGCTTGCCGACCGGGATGCCCATGCCGTTGGCGCCCAGGTCGCCCAGGCCCAGGATGCGCTCGCCGTCGGTGACGACGATGACGCGCACGTTGCGGTGCGGCCAGTGGCGCAGGATCTCGCGGATGCGGCCCTTCTCGTGCCGGGTGATGAACAGGCCGCGCGGGCGGCGGAAGATGTGGCCGTACAGCTGGCAGGCCTTGCCGACGACCGGGGTGTAGATGAGCGGCATCATCTCTTCGAGGTTGTCCATGACGACGCGGTAGAACAGGGTCTCGTTGCGGTCGAGCAGCGAGATCAGCTCGGTGTAGCGCTGCAGGTCGGTGGCC
>JACQBB010000007.1 GCA_016194625.1 Elusimicrobiota bacterium
GGCCATGAACTGGACCTCGACGCCCAGGTCCTTGGCGCGGCGCACCAGCTCGCCGATGGCGTCGTTCTGCAGTTCGTGCTCGACCCACAGCGCCTTGCAGTCGTAGGGCTGGGAGCTCAGCGCCGCGCCCGCGGCCTCGACGCCGCCGATCCAGCGCGTCTCCGCGTTCGTCGGGCGGACGGGTTCCTCGGGGCCGGGCCCGCCCGAGCGGTGGCGCGAGCGGTCGTGACGCTCGTGATGGCGGCCGCCGCCGCGGTCGTGCTTCTTGTGCGGCCCGCCGTGTCCGCCGGACTTCTTGCCGGATCTCGGTCTCATTTCTTCCTCAGTTTCTGGCCGTCCTTCGTGTCTTCGACGATCCAGCCGAGAGCATCGATCGCTTTGCGCAATCGGTCGGATCCGGCAAAATCCTTCGCGGCGCGGGCCTTGGCCCGCTGGTCGGCCAGCGCGCGCACCTCGGCGGGGGCCTCCGGGACGGCCTCGGCGGCGAACAGGCCCAGGCCCAGCGCGGCCTCGGCCTCGTCCAGGAACGCCTTCTTGGCGCCGCCGGGCAGGTCGGACTTGAGCGCGTCCCAGACCACGGCCAGCGCCGCCGGCGCGTTGAGGTCGTCGGCGAGCGCGTCCTTGAAGCGCGCGGAGAACTCGGCGCAGTTGAGCTTGGGCGCCTCGGCGGCGCAGGCCCGGGCGGCTTCGACCAGACGCCTGCGGGAGGTCCTCGACGCCTCGAGCGTCTCCCAGGTGAAGTCGAGCTGTTTGCGGTAGTGGGCGGTGTAGCAGTGGTACTTGTAGTCGAGCGGCGAGAAGCCCTTGTCGGCCAGGTCGGCGAGCTTCACGAAGCCGCCCGACGACTTGGCCATCTTGGCGTTGTTCATCAGCAGGAACTCGCCGTGCATCCAGACGCGCACGAACGGCTTGCCGGTGGCGCCCTCGGTCTGGGCGATCTCGTTGGTGTGGTGGACGGGGATGTGGTCCACGCCGCCGCAGTGGATGTCGAAGGTCTCGCCCAGGTACTTCATCGCCATCGCCGAGCACTCGATATGCCAGCCCGGGAAGCCCTTGCCCCAGGGCGAGTCCCACTCCATCTGGCGCTTGGTCCCCGCGGGCGAGAACTTCCACAGCGCGAAATCGGTGAGGTGCTTCTTCTCCGGGTTCTCCTCGACGCGCGCGCCGGACTTGAGCCCCTCGAGGTGCTCCTTGGTCATCAGCTTGCCGTAGTCCGGGAGCTTGGCCGTGTCGAAGTACAGGCCGTCGGCGGTCCGATAGACGAGGCCCTTCTTCTCGAGCGCCTGCACCAGCGCGATCTGCTCCGGGATATGGTCCGTGGCGCGGCACAGGACGTCGGGGTCGGTCAGGCCCAGCGCCTTCCAGTCGGCCAGGAACGCGTCGGTGTAGAACTTGGCGATCTCCCAGGCGGTCTTGCCCTCGCGCGCGGCGCCGACCTCCATCTTGTCCTCGCCCTCGTCGCCCTGGCTGGTGAGGTGGCCGACGTCGGTGACGTTGAGGACGCGGTAGGGCGAGAAGCCGAGAAGCTTCAGAGAGCGGACCAGCAGGTCCTCGAAGATATAGGTGCGGTAGTTGCCGACGTGCTGGTAGTTGTACACCGTGGGGCCGCAGGTGTACAGGCCGACCTTCGGCGGCGCGAGGGGCGCGAGCTCGTCCTTGGAGCGCGTGAGGCTGTTGTACAGGCGCATCGCCGCTATTGTAGGAAATCCGGCGGCGTCAGGAGGAGCGCGGCCGCGCGCCCAGGAAGGACACCGCGCAGCAGACCATCACCGGCACGACCAGGCCGTAGTCCCGGGTCATCTCGACGCCGATCATCATCCCGGTGACCGGCGCGGAGAACGCCGCGGTGAACACGCCGCACATCCCGGCGAGCGCGAACGCGCCGGGGTTCGGGATCGTCTGGCCCAGGCGCGACCACGCCTGTCCCCAGCCGGAGCCCGCCGCCGCGCCGATGAACAGCGTCGGCATCAGCGCGCCGCCGGAGCCGCCGGAGCCGAGCGTCAGCGCGGTCGCGCCGAGCTTGGAGACCGCCAGCACCGGGGACTTCCAGCCGAACCGCGCCCCCCCGAGAAGGGCCGACGTCGTCGCCCGGCCGGTCCCGGCGACCGCCGGCGTGAGGCGGGACAGCGCGCCGACGAGGAGGCCGCCCAGCCCGGGCCGGAGCCAGTCGGGCACCGCGTCGAGACGGGAGAACGCGGCGTCGACGCCGTGGATCGCGGAGCGGTAGAACCGTCCCAGCACGCCGCAGAGCAGGCCGAGCCCCGCGTAGAACACCAGGTTGCGGGAATAGACCCATTCGTAGGAGAGCACCGGAGCCATCACGTCGGAGCGCAGGAACGCGCGCGCGACCACCGCGCCGGTGACCGACGAGACGACGACCGCGGGGAACGCCTCGTTGGCGAAGTCCTTGAGGATGACCTCCATCGTGAAGAACACGCCGGCCAGCGGGATGCCGAACGCCGCCGAAAGCCCGCCGACCGCGCCGGCCGCGACGAAGGTGCGCAGATCGCGGACGGGCGCGTCGAACAGGCGGCCGAACGCGGAGCCCACCGACGAGCCGATCTGCACGACCGGACCCTCGAGGCCGGCCGACCCGCCGAAGCCGATCGTCGCGGCCGACGCCAGCGATTTCACCCACGCCACGTGCGCCGAGATCCGGCCGTCCTTCTCTTCGATGGCGCGCACGACCTCGGCGACGCCGTGGCCGCCCGCCTCGGGATAGCGCTTGCGCGTCAGCCAGCCGGCGATCAGCCCGCCGAGCCCGGGGAGCAGGATCAGCGCGGCGTCGTCGAAGGGCCTCGGCACGGAGTCCAGGAGCTCCCGCAGGCCGTTGAAGCCGTCGAGAAGCCAATGGAACGCGACGGCGGCCAGGCCCGTCGCCAGGCCGACGCCGACGCCCGCGACCAGCAAGCGGCGGTCGAGCGGCAGAGACCGCGCCGCCCGCTCCAGGAACCCGCGCAGACGTTCTTTCATGGGATGAACGCCCTCATTGTACTACGGACGACGAGGCCGCGCCCGATGACGCCGTCAGGGAGTCGCGACCTTGGCGTCGACCGCCTCCTGCGTCTCCGCCCGACGGTTGCGCTCCCAGCACGCCTCCGTCGCGTCCGAGCACAGCAGGTGCTCCTTGCCCCAGCTGATCGTCGCGACGCGCTCGGGCGCGACGCCGAGGGACTTGTAGTAGGAGCGCACCGCCGCGGCGCGGCGCTGGCCGAGGGCCAGGTTGTAGGCGACCGTCCCGCGCTGGTCGCAGTGGCCGCCGACCTGCACCTTCATCGCCGGACGGGCCTTGAGGACCGCGGCGTTCGCGCGCAGGACGGCGCGCGCCGACTCGTCGAGGCCGTCGCTGTCGTAGGCGAAATGGATCTCCTTCACGCCCGGGATCGGGCGGAGGTTCATGTCGCGGACCTCGGGCTCGGCGCCGACGGAGCGCCCGGCCTCCACGGGAGCGGCGACGGGAACGGTCGCGGTCGCGGTCGCGGCCGGGGCGGACCTCGGCCGGGGGGCCGAGCACGCGAGGAACATCGAAGCGGAGACGGCGAACACGACGCACATCATCAGCGGCTTGAACATGACGGGGGGCCTCCTAGGCGCGACCTGCCCCCCTCATACGCGTCTCGTCATATTTAGTTTGAATTTAGATATTCAATCTACATTTTAGTTTATAAACATTCTCTCGACGGAGAGGGCAGCGTCGCTCCGACCGCGGTCTATTTAATCACAAGCAATTCGCAACGCATCTATATTTTCAATTGTAAACTGGATAAGTACCCTTCATTCCGGAGGCTCCATGAACCGTTTCGCCGCCGTCTTCCTCGCGGCGCTGGCCTTGCCGGCCGCCGCGTCCAACCTGCCGCTGCGCGTCCACTTCCAAGGCCGGCTCACCGACCCCGCGACGAACGCCCCGCGCGACGGCGCGTTCGACATGACCTTCAAGCTCTACGACGCCGCGTCCGGCGGGACGGCGCTGTACACCGAGACCCAGACGGGGGTGCCGGTCTCCAACGGGGCGTTCTCCGTCCAGCTCGGCTCGACGCTCGGGCTCTCGCCCGACCTGTTCACGGGCGCGTCGATGTACCTGGGCGTGACCGTGTCTCCGGACGCGGAGATGACGCCGCGCCAGCGCCTGGTGATGGCGCCGTACGCGTTCACCGCCGCCCAGCTGGTGGCCGACTCCGCCGCGCGCGTGCGGGTCGGGACGGCCTACTCGACCTTCACGGCGACGGGCGACCTGACGGTCCCAGGGGCGTTCTCCGGCGCCTCGGCGTCGCTGACGGGCGCGCTGTCGGCGGCCTCGGCCGCACTGACCGGGGCGCTGACCGCGCAGGACGCCGCGCTGACCGGCGACCTGACGGCGGCCTCCGCCGGCCTGAGCGGAGCCGTCACCGCGTCGAGCGGGACCTTCACGGCGACCGGCGCCCAATACGGCGTGGACTCCGCGTCCGGCGTCGTCGTCCGCGCGGGCACCCTCAGCGTCCGCGGACCCGGCGGCGTCGACGCCGGCGGGACCGGGCTGCTCGCCTCGACGGCCACGCTCACCGGGACCGGCCCCGGCGTGTACAGCCTGACGACCTCGTCCAGCGTCTCGGTCGGCGCCGACCTGAGCGTGGCCGGGACGCTCGGATTCGGGCTCTACTACCGCAACCTCGTGCAGAACAACGCGAACTGCCGCGCGGCGTGCACGACCGCCGGCACCCGCCTCATCGGAGGCGGCTGCTACCAGACGACGACGAACACCCTGCGCCGATCCTTCCCGAGCTCCGAGAACACCGACGCGGCGGCGATCGGGACGCCCGTCGTGAACGCCGCGACGGCCGCGTTCTCGTGGACGTGCGTGTTCTCCGCGGCCAACGCGGCGAACGCCTGCTTCGCGATCTGCGCGCGGGTGGAGAACTGACGGCGGCTGAGGAGGTCTCGGAACGGCGATGAGGCGTTCGACGGCTTCGTGGGCGGCGGTCTCGCTCCTGGCGGCGCTGGTCGCGGCGCCGGCTCTCCCCGCGTCCGCGCAGTCGATGTCCTCGGCCGGCCAGCGCCTCGACGCGTTCGCCGCGGACTCCGCCGGCGGCGACGCCTCCGCCTCCGCGACGCGGGCGCTGGCGGGGACGCTCGGCCAGGCGGTCGCCGCCTCCACGGTCGCGACGGCGTCCTACACGGCCGGCGCCGGATACGTCCACCGGCGCGCCCGCCCCGGGACCGTCCTGGACCTGGCGCCGCGCGCGGACGCGACGACCTCGAGCGCGACGGTGACCTTCACGACGCCCGGCTACGACGGCGCCCTCGGCGGCCTCCTCGCCGGCGCGCGCTACCGCGTGCGCGTGGCCAGCTACACCGTCCCCGACACCTTCACGCTCGCGCAGGCCCAGGTCTCGGTGTCGACCCAGGGGACCGCGCCCGGCGACGGCGTCGGCCTGGGGCTCACCGGCCTGGTCCCGAACACGACC
>JACQBB010000008.1 GCA_016194625.1 Elusimicrobiota bacterium
CCGGGGCCAAGTTGAAGCCTTAAAGTCCCACCGCCGAACAGTGACGTCCGACATCCTCAGTTTAACAGCCCACCTCCGGGCCGTCAAGGCTTGGATGTTACCAATCCGCGCTACAATCTCTGTCCATGACCGGCTGGTGGGCCGTCTTCCTGCTCTTCACGATCCCCGTCGGGGGCGGCATCCCCGCGGGAGTCCTCCTCGCCAAGCAGCGGGGCGTCGGCTGGCCCGCGATGGAGCTGCTCTACTTCCTCAGCGACGTCGTCCTGGCCCTGGTCTTCGAACCCATCATGCTGGCCCTCATCGCCGGCGCCCGACGCCAGCCCGCGCTGGCCCGCGTGAAGGACGTCCTCAAGGAGACCGTGCGCCGCACCACCTCGAACTTCGGCACCGCCGGCGGCCCCTTGAGCCTCGTCCTCATCGCCTTCGGCGTGGACCCGATGACCGGCCGCGCCGCCGCGCGCGCCGCCGGCCACGGCTTCCTCACGGGCTGGGCGATCGCGATCACCGGGGACATGATGTACTTCAGCGTCATCATGGTCTCCACGCTGTGGCTGAACTCCGTGCTCGGCGACGGGACCAAGACCATGGTCATCGTCATGCTCGCGATGTTCGTCGGTCCCGAACTGGTCAAGCGCTGGCGCGAGCGCGCGAAGCCGTCCGCCTGACGCTCATCAAGCGCCGCCTTGCGGCGACACTTACAAATCCCCACTGGACGCGCGCGGGCTTCCGGTCAATACTGAAGCCGCATGATCGAGCCCCTCGTCCTCAACCGCGAATTCGACCTGAAGTGGCGCTTCGGACTGCGCACCGCCATGCTCGTGCACCGCGTGGCCGCGGCGTACTCGTCGTCGATCGAACTGGCGTGCCGGCGTCTGCGCGCCGACGCGAAGGACTTGGTCTCGCTGGCCTGCTTCGGCGCGGACCAGGACGCGACGCTGTCGGTCTCCGCCTCCGGCCCCGACGCCGAAGCCGCGCTCGCCGCGCTGTCCGACCTGTTCACCGCCGGCGAGCGGACCGTGCGCTGCCTGCATCCCGACTGCGCCTGCGCGCCCATCCTGGTCGACGCGACGCCGCGCGCCCTGGAGTACTCCTGCGCGAAGCTGCACCTGTGGACCGTCGAGCGCTCCACCGGCGTCGCCACGGTCTGCTGAAAACCGGCGGAAGGGGTGGGATTCGAACCCACGAGGGCTGTTAACCCTGGCGGTTTTCAAGACCGCTGCCTTAAACCGCTCGGCCACCCTTCCTGAGATCGGCGCGCGACGCGCGCCCTAGTCTGATTCGCCCAGCGCGACCAGCGACCCGAGCGCGGCCGCGCGCACGCCGGCGTTGGCGTCGGCGGCGAGCTTCTTCAAGGCCGTGACGGCGCGCGCGCCGCCGAGCAGGCCCAAGCCGCGGGCGACGGACATGCGCACGGAGGAATCGTCGGCGCGGGCGGCCTCGGTCAGCGGGAGGACGGCGCGCGGGTTGCCGCACTTTCCCAGAGCGTCGGCGGCGAGGACCGCGTAGCCGGAGTCCTTCTTGTTCATCAGCGCCTCGAGATGGGCGATGCCGGCGCTCTTGTCGAGCTTGGCCAGGTAGTACGCCGCGAGGATGCCGACTTTCTCCGCCCCGGGATCGTTCTTGAGCGAGGCCTCCAGACGCGCGGCCATCTTCTTGTCGCCGAGCTTGGCGAGCGCGTAGGCGGCCTCGACCTCGACGAACTTGTCGGGGTTGGCTAGGCCCTGCTCCAGCGTGGAGACCGCGCGCTTGTCGCCGATGTCGGCGAAAGCCTCGAACACGGCCTGGGTCATGTCCCCGCCCTGGCCGGCGAGCTGCTGCAGCGCGGGGACGGCGTCCTTGACCTGCAGGCGGCCCAGGCCGCGGACCGCTTCCTCGACGACGCGCGGGTCCTTGTCGTTGACGGCTTCCACCAGGATGGCCGAGGCCTGCTCTCCGCCGCAGCGCGACAGCGCCTCCAATATCTTGGCGCGCAGGACCTGCAGGTGCGCGGGCAGCTCTCCCATCTGCATGGTGAGCGTGCGCAGGTAGTCCCAGCCCGAGGACAGCTCCACGGTCGCCCGCGGGTCGCCGGCCGCGCCGAGCGCGTCGGTGATCGCGGCGGACTCGCGCGGGTTGCCGCGCTTGTAGTCGAGCGCCAGCAGGAGCGCGTCCACCGCCTTCCGGTCCTTCAGGTGGCCGAGCGCGGGGGCCAGGCGGATGCGCTCCTCGTCCTTGCCGAGGCTGAAATCGTTGATCAGGTTCTTCTCGCGGGGCTTGGCCATGGCGGGGAGGGCGCACGCGGCCGCGAAGGCCAGCGCGCCGAGGACGCGGGACGCTCTCATCCCCCAAGGATAGCGCGGCTGGAGCCGCTTGTCCATGACGGACCTGTTCCGCCGCCGGGAGCCCGACTTGCGCCTGTAACGCCCTTCCTCTATACTCCCTAGGCCCATGTCCACGAAGGAAGCCCAGCGTCTCGAACTGCTGCTGGAGGTCGGCCGCCTGCTGTCGTCGAAGCTGGAGCTGGCCGAACTGCTGACCACGGTGCTGGAGCTGGCCACGCGCGTCGTGGACGCGGAGACGGCGTCCCTGCTGCTGCTCGACCCCAAGACCAACGAGCTGTACTTCGACGTGGCGCTGGGCCTGGGCGAGAGCGCGGCCAAGGTGCGCCTGAAGCCGGGCCAGGGCATCGCCGGTTCGATCGCCCAGCAGCGCAAGCCGGAGATCATCAACGACGTGCGCCTCGACAAGCGCTGGTCGCCGGCGATGGACGCGCAGTCCGGCTTCGTCACGCGCTCCATCCTGGGCGTGCCGATCCTGCTCAAGGGGCGGCTGGTCGGCGTGGTCGAGGCTATAAATAAGCGCGGCGGCCCGTTCGACGCCGACGACCAGGCCGCGTTCGAGGCCTTCGCGTCGCAGGCCGGCGTCGCCATCGAGAACGCCCGCCTGTTCGCCTCCCTGCGCGACGAGAAGTTCAAGCTGGCGACCGTGTTCGCGCAGATGCGCGACGGCGTCGTGCTGACCGACGCGGGAGGCCGCGTCGTGCTGGCCAACGACGCCGCCCAGCGCCTGCTCGGCCCGGGCAAGGCCGACCTGGGCGCCGCGTTCGCCGGACTGACGCTGTCCCCCGCGCTCGCGGCCCTGCTCGCCGACGGCGGCGACTTCACCGCGACCCGGGAATCCCCGACCTTGCTCATCGTCGGCGGCACCGCGACGAAGGCCCCCCTCGCCCACGGCGAGGGCCGCCTGTTCGTCTTCCGCGACGACACCGAGAACCGGCGCCAGGAGGGTCTCAAGCGCACCTTCCTGTCGCTGATCTCGCACAAGCTGAAGACCCCGCTCACCGCGGTCATCGGCTTCTCCGACATCCTGCTGTCCGACATGAGCTCGGAGAAGACCGACGCGATGACGCTGAAGGCGGCGCGGACCATCAACGAGCAGGGCAACAAGGTCGGCGAGCTGGTGGACAAGCTGATCCGCTACACCACGCTGGAGAGCCCCGACGCCGCCGTCCAACGGGCCGACTTCGCCGTGGACGAGGCCGTCGCCGAGGCGCTGAAATCGCTCAAGGACAAGATCCTGTCCAAGCAGGCGAAGGTGGACTACGCGCCCACGGGCCTGACGCTGAACGCCGACCGCGTGATGCTCGTCGAGGTGGTCAAGAACCTGGTCGAGAACGCCGTCAAGTTCGACCCCAAGCCGGGCTGCGTCGTCGCGGTGCGCGTGCTGGCCGACGACGACTGGGCCGCCGTCTCCGTGACCGACCGCGGGCCGGGACTGCCGCCCGAGGAGCACGAGGCGGTGTTCTCGCGCTTCCATCAGGTCGAGAAGGACTTCACCGGCCAGCAGGAAGGCATGGGCCTGGGCCTGCCCTTCGTGCGCAAGGTCGCCGAGCTGCACGGCGGCAAGGCCGTCCTGCGCTCCGCGCTGGGGCAGGGGACGACCGTCACCGTGACCTGGCCGCGCAGGAAGCCCGCGTGAGCCTGGACGCCGCCCCCGCCGAGGCCTACTCCGCCGCGCTGGGCGGCGCCGACTACGGCGAGGCCTTCCTCGAGGAGACCGCGTGGACCTCCGCGCGCCTGGAGGACGGACGCGTGCAGGACGTGGGCGCCGGCTCCGACCGGGGCCTGGGCGTCCGCCTTCTGCGCCGCCGCGACGGCCGCGTGGAGACCTTCTTCGGCTCCGCCTCCGACGCCGGCCCCGAGGCCGCCGCGCGCCTGCGCGCGGGCCTCCTGCCGCCGGGCGGCGCGCCGGTGAAGTGGGCCGCGCCGACGACGCGGCGGGTCCTGCCGACGGTGGACCCGTCGTCGGTCCCGCTCGAGCGCAAGGTCGCGCTCCTGCGCGCGCTCGACCGGCTGGTCCGCGCCGAGTTCCCCGGCATCCGCCAGGTCACCGTGAACTGCGGCGACCGCGTGAAGCGCACGCGCGTGCTCAACACCGACGGGACCGACGCGCGCCAGGACCTGACCTCGACCATCCTGTCGGTGTCGGTCGTCGCCGAGGCCAAGGGCCGCCTGCAGACCGGCTACGAGGTGCTGGGCGCCCAGCGCGGCTGGGAGATATTGGCGGGCGACGCGCCGTTCGCCGCCGCGCGGCGCGCGGCCGCGCGCGCGCTGGCCAAACTGAAGGCGCCGAAGGCGAAGGCCGGCGAGATGCCCGTCGTGCTGTCGGCCTCGGCCGGCGGCACCTTCATCCACGAGGCGATCGGCCACTCGCTCGAAGTGGACCACGTGCAGGAGGGCTCGTCGCCCGCCTACCGCGGGGCGGTCGGCAAGACGGTGGCGCCCGAGACGATCACCGTGATCGACGACCCGACGCTGCCGTTCCAGCGCGGCTCGTACTTCTTCGACGACGAGGGCGTGCCCGCCGCGCCGACCGCGCTGGTGAAGGGCGGCGTGCTGACCGGCTACCTGTACGACCGCGTGACCGCGCTGCGCGAGGGCAAGGCCTCGAACGGCCACGGCCGCCGCGAGTCGCACGCGCACCGCCCGTTCCCGCGCATGTCGAACCTGTACATCGCGCCGGGACCGCACGACCCCGCCGAGATCGTGAGGAGCCTGGAGCGCGGCCTTTTCGTCACCCGCATGGGCGGCGGCCAGGTCAACACCGCCACCGGCGAGTTCGTGTTCGAGGTGGACGAGGGCTTCTGGGTGGAAGGCGGCAAGGTCAAGCACCTGGTGCGCGACGCCAACCTGCTCGGCATCGGGCCCGAGTGCCTGCGCGCGATCGACCGCGTGGGCTGGGACGTGGGCTGGGGCATCGGCACCTGCGGCAAGGAAGGCCAGAACGTCCCCGTCAGCGACGGGCAGCCGACCATCCGCCTGCCGAACGTCGTCGTGGGAGGAGCGCATGAGGATTGAGACCGCCGTCGCCGTCGCCGCGCTGCTGTGCGTGGCCGCCGCCAAGCCCGCCGGCAAGGCCAAGTCCGCCAAAACGGAGAAGAAGACCATGGATGCCCCCGTCCTCGAATGGAAGAGCCAGCAGGGCGGCCGTCCCGAGGAGGGCGTCGTGGTCGCCGACGACTACGCGGCCTGGACCAAGGTGTGGAAGGAACTCGGCCAGACCGCGCCCGGCGTGGACTTCAAGAAATACGTCGGCGTGGTCGTCTTCGTCGGCGAGAAGCCGACCGGCGGCTTCACCGTCGTCTTCCAGGAGCCGGTCGCGAAGGGCGACGATTCCGTGGTCCGCTACACGGTGCCCAAGCCCGGAGGCTTCGTCACGCAGGCCTTCACGCACCCGTGGAAGGCGAAGGCCTTCCCCCGCCCGAAAGGCAAGCTGATCGTGGAGGCCGCGGCCCAGTGACGCGCCTCGCCGTCCTGGCCGCCCTGCTCGCGCTCGCCGGCCCCGTCCGGGCCGGCGACGCCGCCGCGCCCGCGGCGACGGCGCGCAGCTGGGTGCGCATGGGCGGCTCGCTGGTGCTCTTCGGCGCCGACGGCGCCCCGGCGGTCGAGCTTCCGCTGCGCGAGCCCGACTCCGAGGGGACCGTCTCCCACGAGACGCTCGGGGCGCCCTCGCCCGACGGGGCGCTCGCGTGGACGCTGGACCGGCGCCTGACCTGGTCGCCGGGCCGCACGAAGGTCGTCGACTCCCGCCGCCAGCTCAAGATGTTCGGCTCCGACGGCGCCGAGCTGTGGCGCGACGACCAGGCCGACCTGCCCGAGCGCGGGGAGGCGGTGCTGTTCTCGGCCGACGGCAAGACCCTCCTGTACTCGCGCCGCAACGACTCGGGCTGGACGGCCGAGGCGCGCGATTGGATGGGCTCCACGCGCGCGACGCTGGGGCCGTACCCGCGCCTGATCTCGATGGCGCTGACCCCCAACGGCCGCTACGCGCTCGCGCGCTGGGTGGTGCCCGACGCCAGCGACACGCACAGCTTCATCGACCTGTCGGACAAACGGCGCAAGGACGTCGCCTCGTCGGACCTGCTGCTGGGCGTCGCGCGGATCGGCGACGACGGCGTGGTGCGCTCCGGCTCGCGCGTGGTGTTCGACTTCAACGCCTCGACCGCCGCCGCGAAGGCCCCGGAGAAGCCGTGACGCGCGCGCCCCTGCTGGCGCTCCTGCTGCTGGCCGGCGCGCCCGCCGCGGCGCAGGACGAGCCGTCGGTGTCCCAGGCCGAGGAGAAGGACCCCGAGGTGATCGAGGTCCGCGACAAGCTGAAGAGCGACCCGGCGGTGGTCGAGGTCGCCGCCCAGCGCGTCGCACGCTCCCAGCTCAGCCAGTACCTGACCCCCGCGACGGACCAGGAGACGCGCGTGAAGGCCGCGCGCGAGTGGGCGACCAACGACCCCGAGGCGGCCGCGCGCATCGTCATCGGCCTGCTCCACGACGACGCCAACCAGAACACGGTCTTCGAAGATCCACGAGAAGGACGACGGCTCGGGCAAGACGCCCGACCGGAGCGGGCCCGCCGCGACCTCGTTCAACGGCATCTACGACCGCCTCAACGCCGGCAACCTGCGCGGCTACTCGCCGCAGCTGATGTCCCTGCAGAGCGCGCTCAACCTGCGCCGTCCGCCGGGCGCGCCCGCGCTGGTGGAGACCGGCAAGCTCGACTATCCGACGCTCGCCTATCCCGCCTACGGGATGAACTACGACGTCGGCAATCTGGACGAGCGCCTGCGCCGCGAGCGCCTGTTCTCGCTCGCGCGCCTGGCCGGCGTGAAATTGAGCGCGCGCGACTGGACCGACCCGGGCATGGAAGCCCGCCTGCTCAAGCTGATCCCGGCCGACAAGCTCCCCCCGCGCCTGAAGACGCGCGCCGAGCTGACCGCGAAGGCGCGCGCCGCGATGCAGGCCTTCCTGAAAACCGCCGAGAAGGCCAAGGACCCGGACAAGATCAGCCGCGGCCTGCTCGTCGAGTTGGGCGGCCTTCAGAAGGAGACCGCCCGCTGGATCGCCGCCGCCGCGCTGGAAGAAGAGCTGTCGCGGACCGACGAGCTGGAGGGCTTCCTGACGCCCGAACTTCTCGCCGCCGTGGACGCCGTGCCCGCGCCGCAGTCCGCGCGCGACGCCTACAAGCGGCGCGGCCAAGGCCTCAAGGACCGCGTCGCGAAGCTGAAGTCCAACGCGCAGAACGCGCTCGACGCGCTGCAGTCCGGCTCCTGGGCGTCCAAGCTCGCCGCGGTCGACAAGCTCGTCGCCGAGAACCGCGAGCTCAAGAACAACCTGTCGCGCGACATCGACGACTTCTCCCGCGTCCCGTGGCGGATCGCCGAGTCGCGCGTCGCCCAGCCCCGCTGGCGCGACATGCTCGACGGCGCCCAGCCTCTCCTACTCGCGCGGCGTCGCCCTGCGCCGCGGACGCCTGACGCGCCTGCTCGGCGTGTTCGGCATGATCGCCGCCGGCGACGCGGGCGGCGCGCACAACGCCCTGGTCAACGAGACCGGCGGCCGCTGACGCCTACCAGCCGTAGTGCGAGCCGGCGCCCATGCCGGCCTCATGGTCGAACAACGACGGGCGCACGCCGTAGGTGCGCACGCCCGCGGGCGCGAGGGGAACCGTATAGGAACTCGACCGCCGGATCCCGCGGGACGACGAGCGGCGCGGATACCCGAACGATTGATAGACGATCTGGCTCGACGGAACGGAGTAGTAGTAATGGTAGCTGTAGGAGACCGACGGCGCCGCGGCGCGCGCCTCCCGGAGCTTGTCGACCTCGAGACGATCGAGGGCGAGACGGCGGTCGAACTGGGACGGGGTCATCCACTCGCCCTGATACTGGACCATCCCCTTGGCCCGCTGCTCGTCGGCGTACTTCGCTCGCGCCTGATCCTCGCGCGCGGCCTCCTCATCGGCGCTCTTCCACCCGGCGACGAGCTTCTCGTTCTCGTCCTTGCTGGCGCGCTGGACGCCGACGATCGTCGCGCTGTCGAGCACGACGAACCCGTCCTGGGAGACCCTCAAGGTGAGCCCGTCATCGGTCGTCGAGAGGACGCCGGTCATCGTCACGCCGTTGCTGAGGGTCACGACGTCGGCCGAAGCCCGGGTCGACAGCCCGGCCAGCAGGACGATCGCGGCGACGGCGCGGACGCTGGGACGCTCCACGGCACCCTCAGTATAGGCCCTGACCTTCCGGACCGCAAGACCAGGCCGCGTCAGGGTTGGGCGCCCGGAGGCAGCCCTCCCGCCCCCATGGACGGAGGAACGACGCCGCCGACGGCGGCCACGTCGAAGAATTCGACGGCGAGGAGTTCGTGGTCCTCCGAGCGGACGGCGCGCTCCGTATAGACCCTCAGCTGGTCGAGGTTCGCGAGGACCAAGGACTGGATGTAAGGGAACGGCGTGAGGCGATCCTCCTCGGATTGGAGCTCGCCCTGGAGAGAGGCCGCCCAACGCGCGGCGTTCTCATAGACCGGGTCGAGGCTGACGGAGTGAAGCTGCCAATCGGTCAGGCGGCCCTGTCCGGAGACCGCGGCCTTAGCCTGGTCCAAGCGGTTCCGAGGAACCCAATATCCCCGCATCGCCCGTCGTCCGGCGGCCGCGCTCCCGGCGTAATTGCCCCCCTTCGAAGCCTCGATCGCCGCGGGACGCGCGCCCATGGCGGCAAGCGCCGCGTCCACCTTCCGAGCCGCCTCATCCAGGTCGGACACGTAGAGCTTCGCGCTCAGGGAGCGGTCGGAGTCGAGGGTCAGAGGGTTCAGCGTCCGCCAATGGAAATAGCTCTCGTTGCCGCCGCCGAACGCCTGAGGGACGCGCAAGGGGCCCCATTCCTCGCAGGAGCCCGAGATGAGATACTGCCGGCCGACCGGGTTTCCCAAGGAGACGAGCACGGGCTCGCCGGAGACCTTGTCCGACGCCATGACCGAGACGCTCACCGATGCGACGTATTTCCCGAAAGCGTCGGAGATCTGATCGAGCGCCGCGATGTACGCGGAGACCAGCGCGGAGGTCGCGGGGAGGCGGCCGGCGCGTTCGCCCATCTCGTCGAGCTCCCTCCCCAGCGCGCGACGCTGGGTCTCGACCTTGCGGGAGTCGAGCATCTTCAGGAAGTAGCCGTCGCGTCCCATCCGACCGGGACGCATGCGGTCGATCAGGTTCGGGACCGCCGTCGCGCGCCGCACGATGCGCCCCTGCGTGGCCAGGAAGGCGTCGAAGCCCTTGAGTTCCCCCGCGGGCAGCACCCACACCGGCGCCGTCGCCGCGGCGGGGGCCGGCTTGCCGTCGTGAGCCTCCACCCAGCCGCCGACCTCGGCCAGCGCGGCGTCCTTGTCGTCGGTGGAGAGGTCCCTTGACTCGGCGCGCAGGAAGCACGGGAGTCCCGCGGAGGCGAACCAGTAGTCCGTGCCCTTGGGCATCGGCGCCTCGACCGCCGCCGCCGTCAGAGGCAGGAGCAGCGCGGACGCCGCGAGGAGCACCCGGCCGAGGGAGCGGGACATGCCGGAATTGTATTCCGGGACCGGCCCCGGGTCAAGGCTCAGGCCGGTGAGCGCAAGGCCGGGATCAGAGCCTTGATGCGGGGCAGGGCTTCCTCGGCGGCGCGCTCGCCGGCGGAGATGATCTCCTTGGCGCGGTGCAGCTCGGTCCAGGAGAAGCCCTTGAGGTCGGGGTGCATGACGACGTGCGCCATCTCGGGGCGGGCGGTGGCGACCTCGTACTCCATCGTGTAGATCATGTTGAAGAACACGTCGATGATGTGCGGGTTCTTCAGCAGCTGGGGCGTCGCGGCCTGGGCCAGGCTCTGCAGGGTGACGGTCTGCTGGAGCAGCGGGCGTTGGGCGTTCTTCGCGTGGTGCGGACGCTCGCCGGCGGGCATCGTCAGGTGGACGGCCAGCATGATGTCGGCGCCCAGGTCGGCCAGCACGCGCGTGGGCACGGGGTTGACCAGGCCGCCGTCGACGAGGTAGCGGCCGTTGATCTGCGTGGGCACGAAGATGATGGGCAGGCCGCAGGAGGCGCGGATGGCCTCGGC
>JACQBB010000063.1 GCA_016194625.1 Elusimicrobiota bacterium
GTCGCGGCGCTCGTGCCCAAGGCCGAGATCGAGGGCGAGATGGGCGACTCCCACATGGGCCTGCAGGCGCGCCTCATGAGCCAGGCCCTGCGCAAGCTCACCGCGGCCGTCGCGCAGAGCAAGTGCACGCTCATCTTCATCAACCAGATCCGCAACAAGATCGGCGTGATGTTCGGCAACCCGGAGACCACCACCGGCGGCCTCGCGCTGAAGTTCTACGCGACGATGCGCCTGGAGATCCGCCGCATCGAGAACATCAAGGAAGGCGACGTGGTCGTCGGCGCGCGCGCCCGCGTGAAGATCGTCAAGAACAAGGTGGCGCCGCCGTACCGCACCGCCGAGTTCGAGATGATCCACGGCTTCGGCGTCTCGCGCGAGGGCTGCCTGATCGACCTGGGCGTCGAGGGCGCGATCGTCGAGAAGTCGGGCTCGTGGTTCCTCTACGACGGGGAGCGCCTGGGCCAGGGCCGCGAGAACGCGAAGGCCTACCTGAAGCACAACGCGGCCACCGCGGAGAAGCTCGAGAAGGCCCTGCGCGACAAGTACCTGGTCGCGCCGGTCGCCCCGGGCGAGACCCCGGCCGCCGAGGCCGAGACGGGGGCCGAGGAGAAGTCCCCCGCCAAGACGCACGGCAAGAAGTAAGCGCCGGATCGATCGGACGGGCGCCGCCGCTCCTTCGGGGGCGGCGGCGCCGCTCTTTTCAGCGGGCGGGCCGCGCGCGGCTCAGGGACGGACGCGCCAGGGCGGGTCGGACGGGGAGCGGTGTCCGCCTTCCTCGAGCAGGCGCAGGACCTCGGTGCGGATGTCCAAGGGGTCGAACGGCTTGGTGATGTAGGCGCGGGCGCCCAGGTCCAGGGCGACGCGCGCCTGGGAGACGTCGGCCCGGCCGGTCAGCATCACGACGGCCGTCTTGGGGGACACGGCGTGAGCGCGGGTCAGGACCGCGATCCCGTCGACGCCGGGCATCGTCAGGTCGAGCAGCATCAGCGCGGGCTTCACGGCCGCCAGCGCGGCCAGCGCGCCGTCGCCGTCGCCCGCCTCGAGGACCTCGCACACGGGCTCCAGGATGCCGCGCAGGATGTGCCGCACGTCCGGGTCGTCGTCGACGATCAGTATCTTGGCCATGCGCTCCGATGCCGTTACGCACAGTGTAGCTCCTGAGGTAGAATAAGTCCATGGACGCCGATCCGTCGCCGCGCCCGCCCCTGCTCGACGAGTTCGCGCGCTACTTGAGCTTGGAGCGCGGCCTCTCGCCGCGCACGGTCGCCGCCTACGCGTCCGACGTCGGCCGCTTCCTGGCCTGGGCCGAGGCGGGGAAAGTGGACCCGCGTTCGGCGCCGCGCGCCGCGCTCGACGACTTCCTGTGGGCGGAGAAGGGCCGCGGCCTGAAGGCCGCGTCGCTGTACCGCAAGGTCGAGGCGCTGAAGTCCTTCTTCGCCTACCAGGCCGTGGAGGGCCGCCTGCCCGAGAGCCCGGCCGAAGGCCTCAAAGGCCCGCGCCTGCCCAAGCGCCTGCCCAAGTGCCTGTCCCAGGCCGAGGCCGCGCGCCTGCTCGCCGCGCCCGACTCGGGCTCCTACGAGGACCTGCGCGAGCGCGCGATGCTGGAGCTGCTCTACGCCGCCGGCCTGCGCGTGACCGAGTTGCTCACGCTGACGCCCGAGTCGGTCAATCTTCAAGAGGGCTGGGTCCGCGTGCTGGGCAAGGGCTCCAAGGAGCGCATGGTCCCCGTCCACGCCCGCGCGCTCGCGGCCGTGCAGGTCTACCTGCTCGAGCGCGCGCGCCGCTTCAAGACGCCCGACGCGGAGCTGTTCCTCGGCCGTTCGGGCCGCAAGCTGTCGCGCGTCCAGTTCTGGCGCAGCCTGCGCGCGCTCGGCCGCCGCGCCGGACTGAAGACCGACCTGCACCCGCACCTGCTGCGCCACACGTTCGCGACGCACCTGCTCCAAGGGGGCGCGGACCTGCGCTCCGTGCAGGAGATGCTCGGCCACGCCGACCTCTCGACGACGCAGATCTACACGCACCTGGACGCGGCCGCGCTGAAGGCCGCGCACTCGAAGCACCACCCCCGCGGATGAGGACGAGCATGAACCCGATCCTTCTGGCCCTGTGTCTCCTTGCTCCCGCCGCGCGCGCGGCCGACTCCAAGACCGCCGAGGTCCTCGCCGCCGAGAAGGCCGCGGCCGAGAAGACCACCGTCCAGCTCGTCGAGTACTTCCTCAAGGTACCGACTTCCGAGGCCGACCCCAAGCTGGTGAACCCGTTCTTGGCGGTCGATACGCAGACCCTGCCGAAGAAGCTCCGGAAGAAGGCGCTCGGCAAGCAGATCGAGATCCGCAACCTCATCAAGCTCCACGAGACGAAGAAGGCCGGCTCCATCCTGATGCCTCTGGAAGGCTGCTCCGAGAAGGACTTCGTCCTCCCGCTGAACCAGGCCTCGTTCTACCTCGGCCTCGGCTACGAGGAGGTCAACGAGGACGAGCTCGAGTATGTGAAGAACAAGACCAAGTGCACCGAGGTCGACCTCGGCTGCCGCTTCACGATGAAGCTGTTCTTCACCAAGTCCAAGCCGCGCCGCATGATGTTCATCCCCGAGGACCCGATCATGGCCATCGTCGCCGAGTCGCGCGGCAAGGGCGGCAGCACCAAGTTCTTCGGCCTGGGCCTCACCTGCATGCATTGATTGCGACGGGAACTGTTGGCGCCAACAGTCGCATCACCGATAACGCCATGCGCTGCGCGCTCCACTTCTATTCGCCGCCGCGCTCGGTCGGCGCGGCTTCGAGCGGCAAGTACTGATAATCACTATCACCGGTGATAGTCGTGCCGTGGAAATGACGCGAAACGCCATTCCGGTGACGCTGGCGTCAGTGGTCGTGTCGTGAGCGACACGGCGATCCGGGGATAAAAGAGAAGGGGACCGGTCTCCCGGTCCCCTTCGTCATCTCGAGACGCGGAGCGTCAGCGCTTCTCGACGACGAGCGCGCCGCCCATGCCGCCGCCCGCGCAGGCCGCGAGCATGCCGTAGCGGCCCTTCGGGTTCTTGCGCAGGGCGTGGACGAGGTTCAGCATCAGGCGCGCGCCGGTGGCGCCCAGCGGGTGGCCGACGGCGATCGAGCCGCCGTTGGGGTTCAGCGCGCCGGAGGCGTTCTTGGCGGCCCAGTCGTGGCCGAACTTGTCCTTGCCGAGCTTGAAGATGGACAGCACGGTCGCGGCGAAGGGCTCGTGCAGCTCGATCTGGTCGAGCGCGTCGAAGGAGACGCCGGCGCGTTGGAGCGCGACGGGCGCGGCGAGCGCGGGGGCCACGCCCATGTGCGCGGGGTTGTTGCCGACGAAGCCCCAGCCCTTGACCTCGGCCAGCACGTCGAGGCCCAAGGCCTTGGCCTTCTCGGCGGTGGTGACGACGACGGCGGCGGCGCCGTCGGAGCGGCCGCACGAGTTGAACAGCGTGACCGAGCCCTTCATCCAGTCCTGATAGGATTTGCCCGGCATGTGGCGGCCGTAGTCGGCGAAGAAGTTCTTGAGCGGGTAGGCGGAGTTGTCGAACAGCGCCGGGGCCTTGGCGAACATCTGCGGCTTCTCGACCAGGTCCTCGCGCAGGTGCGGGTACTCGTCCTTGTCCAGGACGACGGCGCCGTCGCGGGTCGCGGGGACCACGTGGGTCTGGTAGAAGCCGGACTTCCAGCCCTCCAGCGCGCGGCGGAAGCTCTCGCGCGCGTACTCGTCCTGGGCGGCGCGGTCCACGCCGTAGATCTGGGCGACGACCTCGGCGGTGCCGGCCATGTTGATGTGCTCGACGGGGTCGGTGAGGCCGGCCTCCATCGAGTCGACGACGGCGACGTCGCCGCTGGCGAGCAGCTCGCCCCACTTCGCCTTCACGGTGTCCAGGCTGCGCAGCGCCTTCGCGGCGCGCGAGCCGTCGATGGAGTACGGGAAGCGCGACATCACCTCGACGCCGCCGGCCAGGTACAGCTCGCCCTCGCCGGCCAGGATGAAGCGGGCGGCGGCCGCCACGGACTCGATCGAGGAGACGCAGTTGTTCTGCACGGTGACCGACTGGACCTTCTCGGGCAGGCCGGCGCGCAGCGCGGCGACGCGCGCGATGTTCGGCGCGGAGAACGCCTGGCCGACCCAGCCGGCGATCACGCCGTCGACGGCGTCCTTCGGGAGCTTCGCGCGGGCGATCGTCGCGGTCAGCGCCTGGACGAGCAGGTCCTCGGCGGGGAGGTTCGCCAGCGAGCGGGA
>JACQBB010000178.1 GCA_016194625.1 Elusimicrobiota bacterium
CGCGACGGGAGGGCGGCGAGCGCGGCGACGACCGCGGCGGCGGCGAGCCGGCCAAGAGGGTTCATGCCGGAATCATAACAAACCCGTCGACGGATGCCGTCGGGGAGCGGAAAGTGGTGCGCCCGTCAGGAATCGAACCTGAACCCGCAGCTTCGGAGGCTGCTGTGATATCCATTTCACCACGGGCGCGTGGTCTGGAAGGAAAGCTATTTTACCTTACTTCGGGGGGCGCGAGCCGACCGGCCGGCCGAGGTGCTTGAACAGCCCCGCGGCGGCCGCCTTGAGCTTCGCCTCGTCGACGCCGGTGACGCCGCCGTCGGCGGCGAAGGCCGAGACCAGGGCCTCGGTGGCGACGTTGCCGGACGCGCCGGGCGCGTAGGGGCAGCCGCCGACGCCGCCGGTGGAGGAGTCGAAGCCGGAGATGCCGAAGGTCTTCCAGGCCACGATCGCGTTGGCGACCGCGCGGCCGTAGGTGTTGTGGAAGTGCAGGAAGACGCCGTCGTGCGGGACGGCCTTCAGCAGGAGATGCAGGAGCCTGCGCACCTCGTCCGGCGAAGCCTTGCCGATGGTGTCGCCGATCGAGAACTCCTGCACGCCCAGGTCGGCCAGCATCTTCACCACCTCGAGCACCTTCTCGGGCTTCACCTGGCCCTCGAACGGGCACCAGAAGGCGGTGGAGACGTAGCCGCGCACGGGCAGCTTGGCCGCGAGCGTGCGCTTGACGACCGGCCGGAAGCGCTCGATGGACTCCGCGATGGACGCCTTGATGTTGCGCTGGTTGAAGGTCTCGGACGCGGCGGTGAACACGGAGATCTTGTCGGCCTTGCAGGCCAGCGCCAGGTCCAGGCCGGTCTCGTTGGGGACCAGCGCGGAATAGGTCACGCCCGGCTTGCGCTTGATGCGGGCGAACACCTGCTGGGAGTCGGCCATCTGGGGCACGGCCTTCGGGTGGACGAAGGCGCCGGCCTCGATCTCCTTGAGGCCCGTCTCGGACAGGGCGTCCACGAAGGCGACCTTCGCCTCCAGCGGGACCGGGACCTTCTCGTTCTGCAGGCCGTCGCGCGGGCCGACCTCGACCAGCCGCAGAGGCGGGCGGGTCGTCACGGCTTGGCGGTCCAGGACGCCGGGCGCTTCTCGAGGAAGGCCGACAGGCCCTCCTGGCCCTCGGGCGACGAGCGCAGGGAGACGAGCGTCTTCACGGTCAGGTCGATGCGCTCCTCGAGCGGAGCGGCGGCGATCGCGGGGATCATCCTCTTGGCCGCGCGCACGGCGTTCGGCCCGCCCTTCAGGACGTTCGCGACGGCCTTCTCAGCGGCGTCCTTCAGGCCGGAGGCGGGGACGACCTCGGAGACCAGGCCCATGCGCAGGGCGGCCTCGGCGCCGAACACCTCGGCGGTCAGATAGTAGCGGCGCGCGTTGGCGACGCCGATCTTGGGCAGGACCCAGCAGGAGATGACGGCGGGCATGATGCCCAGGCGGCACTCGGAGAAGCTCATCTTGGCGTCGTCGGCGAGCAGGGCCGCGTCGCAGGCGGCGAGCAGGCCCAGGCCGCCGCCGAACACGTTGCCCTGCGCCGCGACGATCACCGGCACCGGGCAGTTCTCCACGGCCTTCAGCATGTCGGCGAACAGGCGCGCGTCGCGCTCCCCCTCCTCCGGCGACATCCGGCCGCCGGCGCGCATCCACTGCACGTCGGCGCCGGCGCAGAAGTCCTTGCCCGCGCCGGTCACCACGACCGCGCGCAGGTCCTTGTCCTGCCCGAGCAGGAGGAACGCGTCGGCGAGCTCGCGCAGGGTGACCTCGCTCATCGCGTTGCGCACCTCGGGACGGCTCAGCGTCACCCGGGCGACGGGACCGTGGTCGACGGAGATGTGCTGGTAGACGCTCATGCGGTCACATCCGGAAGACGGGGCGGCGGGTCTCGTCGGGAATCTCGGCGTGGGCGGCCGCGGCCAGCGCCATCGCCAGCACGCGGCGCGTGTGGGCGGGCTCGATGATGCCGTCGTCCCACAGCCGCGCGGTGCCGTAGTACGGGTGGCCTTCGGCCTCGTACTGCGCGCGGATCGGGGCCTGGATCTTCTCGACCTCCTCGGCCGAGAGGTCCTTGCCGGAGCGCTTGAGCTGCTCGCGCTTGATGATGGTCATCACCGTCGCGGCCTGCTCGGCGCCCATCACCGAGATGCGCGCGTTGGGCCAGGTGAACAGGAAGCGCGCGCCGTAGGCGCGGCCGCACATCGCGTAGTTGCCGGCGCCGTTCGAGGAGCCGACGATGACCGTGATCTTCGGGACGCGCGCCGTGGAGACGGCCTGGACGAGCTTGGCGCCGTGCTTGATGATGCCCGCCTGCTCGAAGTCCTTGCCGACCATGAAGCCGGTGATGTTCTGCAGGAACAGCAGCGGCACCTTGCGCTGGTCGCACAGCTCGATGAAGTGCGCGCCCTTGAGCGAGCTCTCCGGGAACAGGATGCCGCGGTTGGCCAGGATGCCGACCGGGCGGCCGTGGATCTTGGCGAAGCCGCAGACGAGCGTGGTGCCGTACAGCGCCTTGAACTCGTGGAAGCGCGAGCCGTCGACGACGCGCGCGATCACCTCGCGCGGGTCGCAGGGGCGGCGCAGGTCGCGGTTGACCAGCCCGTACAGGTCCTCGGCCGGGTACAGCGGCGCCTCGCCCTCGCCCAGGTCGAGCTTCGGCGCGTTGAGGTTGGCGACGATCGCGCGCGCGATCTGCAGCGCGTGTTCGTCGTCGTCGGCCAGGTGGTCGGTGACGCCGGAGGTGCGGCTGTGCATGTCGCCGCCGCCCAGCTCCTCGGCGGTGGACTCCTCGCCGGTCGCGGCCTTCACCAGCGGCGGGCCGCCCAGGTAGATGGTTCCCTGGCCGCGCACGATCACGCACTCGTCGGACATCGCCGGGACGTACGCGCCGCCGGCGGTGCACATGCCCATCACGACCGAGATCTGCGGGATGTCCAGCGACGACATCACGGCCTGGTTGTAGAAGATGCGCCCGAAGTGCTCCTTGTCCGGGAACACCTCCGACTGCTTGGGCAGGAACACGCCGCCGGAGTCCACCAGGTACACGCACGGCAGGCGGTTCTCGAGGGCGATCTCCTGCGCGCGCAGATGCTTCTTGATCGTCTCCGCGTAGTAGGTGCCGCCCTTGACCGTCGCGTCGTTGGCGACGATCACGCACAGGCGCCCGCTGACCACGCCCAGGCCCGCGATCATCCCCGCGGCGGGGACCTCGTCGTCGTACATCCCCATCGCGGCCATCGCCGACAGCTCGAGGAAGTCGGAGCCGTGGTCGACCAGGCGCTCGACGCGCTCGCGCGCGGTCAGCTTGCCGCGGGAACGGTGCAGCTCCACGGACTTCTTGGGGCCGCCCTCCTTGATGCGCGCCAGCCGCGCCTCCAAGTCCTGCAGGAGCGCGCGATGGTGGGCCAGATTGGCGTGGAACTCGGCCGAATCACGGTCGACGGCGGACGGGATCGGGGGCGTGTCGACGTCGAGCGAGGTCATGTGCGGGATGATACAAAAATCCCCGCCGCGGCGCCCTCCGCCGCCCCGGTAAAAAGACGGTAAAACGAGCAACCTCCAGTGGCGCGGGGCCCGCCGCCGGACGCACACTGAGGTGACGGGCCCCCTCCCCGCTGCGAACATGCCCGGCACGAGGATCTACGTGGTCGTCAACGTCGCGCGCCGCGAGAGCGTCGTGGCGTCCAGCCGCGAGACCCCAGACGAGTTCACGCGGCGCCTCGGTCCGCCGCGCCCCGCCCCTCTCGCGCATTGGCCGCCCGAGGACCAGGTGTTCGTGGACATCCTCGCCGACGGGATGGACCCGTCCGACGTCGACGAGTTCGTCGCCCTGTACCTGCGCTCGACCTCGGCGGGCGGCTGGAAGACCGGGCGCTGGACGCCCTGAGCCCCCGGCTTGCGGGCCTCCGTCCGAAATGGCATAATCACGCCTTCAGGTAGCGTGGCGGAGCGGTCAAACGCACCGGTCTGTAAAACCGGCGGCAATAGCCTACGAAGGTTCGAATCCTTCCGCTACCACGGTTCTCCCGCCGAGCTCGGCGGACGACGCAAACCCGGGTCCGCCCGGGTTTGCGTTTTTTTCAGGCCGGAGAGGCGAGCGTCAGCGGATAGCGCGCGGTGAAGAGGGTCCCGCGCCCGGCCGCGCTCGTGAACCCGACGGTCCCGCCGAGGCAGCGCTCGGTCAGCAGCTTCATGCCGTAGGTCCCGAGCCCGCGGCCCGCGCCCTTGGTCGAGAAGGAGCGCGAGAAGACCTGCAGGCTCACCGCCTCGGGCATCACGGCGGGGTTGTGGACCCAGAACTCCGCCTTCCCGTCCCTGACCGCGCAGCCGGCCGTGACCGTCTCTCCGGGCTCCGAGGCCTCCAGGGCGTTCTTGATCATGTTCCCGACCACGCGGCGCAGGAGGACCTTGTCGCTGACCGTCGTGAAGGCGCTCGACGCGGGGTCGAGGCGAAGCTCCTTGCCCTTCGCGAACGGCTGTCCCGCGTGGTACGCGATCGCCTCCCGCAGCATCGCCAGGGCGTCGAACGACGCCGGGCGCACGACGAGGCCCTTGTTCTCGGCGGCGAGCAGGTCCCGCTGCGAGCAGATCTCCTCGATCAGCTCGTCGGAGAGGCCGGCGAGCATCGCCATGAACCCGTCGCGCTGGGCCGGCGGGAGCGTCGGCATCAGCTCCACCAGCCCGCGGATGCCGAACGCCGTGTTCAGCACGTCATGGAAGAACGACTTCTCCAGGGCCTCGCGCCGCACGGTGTCGCCGATGTCGACGGCGGTGAACACGGTGAACTCCTCGCCGTCGAGCGTCACGCGGGCCGTCGAGACCAGATAGTCGAGGGCGTTGCCCGAGGTCTGCGTGATGTGGCACTGCTCCAGGGCCGAACGCTCGGAGCGCGTCCGCCAGAGGGCCTGCGCGGCCCCGCAGGTCCGGCAGAACCGAGTGGTCCCGCATCTCTCGCCCCCCACCGCGTGGCAGCAGCGGATGGCCTCGCCCCAGCGCAGTCCGACCTCCGGGGAGCCGCCGTGGGTCCGGACGTGGTCGACGGCGGTCGTGTTGGCGTAGACGATCTGGCGCTGACGGTTGAGGACGACGATGATGTCCGGGACGGCGTCGAGCACCCGCGCCAGGTCGGCCATCCGCGACACGGCCGCGTGCTGGCGCGCGACGGTCGCCGCGTCGGCGAGCGCGGCCGGGAGGAACTCGGTCGGGACGGGGTCGGAGGCGCCCATGCTCATAGTATGCGCCCTGCGCGCGGCGGGCGCAAGGCTCCGAACGGCCTCGGTCAGGAGGAGCGCCCGCGGGCGGCCGCGCGGATCGCCGCCGGCAGGCGCTCGACGGCGTCCTCCTTCAAGACGACCGCGGACACGCCGGCGCGCAGGGCCTCCGCGTGGATCTCGGGCTCGGCGCGGGCCGTCAGCATCACGACGCGCGGCCCCGCGCGCCGCTTGCGCAGGCGGCGCGCGGTCTCGATGCCGTCCATCACGGGCATCGCGAGGTCCATGACGACCACGTCCGGGGCGAGGCGCTCGACGGCGGCCAGGACCTCGGCTCCGTCGCGCGCGGTCCCCACGACCGCGAGATCGGGTTGGCTCTCGAGCAGGCCCGTCAGGACCTTCAGCAGGACCGGATGATCGTCCGCGGCGAGGACGCGGATCGGCCTTTCCGGACGCGGGGAGCCCTCGCTCGCGCTCATGGCTCGCCCTCCCGCTCCACCGGGATGAAGACCTCGACCTCGGCCCCGCCGCCCTTCGCTTCTCCCGTGCGCGCCTCGCCGCCGAGGAGCTTGGCGCGGTTGCGGATGCTGAGCAGGCCGACGCCGCCCGAGGCCGGGCCCGCGCGGAAGCCCCGGCCGTCGTCGCGCACCCGCAGGCGCACGCCGTCCCGCGCGACCGTCAAACGGACCCGGACGTTCTTGGCGCGCGAGTGCCGGCGGACGTTCTCCAGCGACTCCTGCAGGATCCGGTACAGCGCGTGGCGCGCCTCGTTGGTCATCCGGGGGACCTCCCCCGACGCCGCGAAGCGGCCGCGGATCCCGGTCTTGCGCGAGAACGCGTCGACGCAGTCCTTGAGCACCCGCCAGAAATCCCCGTCCTCGAGGGCCAGCGGGTGGAGCTCGTGCGTGATCCGCCGGATCTCGGCGATCGACTCGGAGAGCAGCGACGAGGCGTCGAGCGCCCCCTCGCGGCCCGGCGCCGGAGGCGCCGGACGGGGCAGGGCCATCTTCGCGGCCGCCAGCAGCTGGCAGACGCCGTCGTGCAGCTCCGCGGCGATGCGCGAGCGCTCCGTCTCCTGCGCCGCGATCAGCGAGCGCGAGAACCCCGGCGCGCCCTCGCCGGCGCGCTCGAGCGCGGTCAGGTCGGTCAGGACCGCGACCATCGCCACGTGCCGCCCGCGCGCGTCGAGGACGTAGTTCCAGTCGGAACGGACCTGGAACGGCCCGCGCCCCTTGCGCACCTCGCGGTTGTAGTAAGGCTCGGGACGCGGCCTGTGGCGGATGATGTACTGGAGGTCGCTGCGGAACCGCTCCCGCTCCTGGCGGCTCGGCTGCAGGTCCCAGACGCGGCGGCCGACGCGCTCGCGGCGGGACACGCCGAGCAGCGCGCAGAGCTTGTCGTTGCAGTACACCACGCGCCCGCCCAGGTCGACGATCTCGACGGGCACCGGGCACTGGTCGAGCAGGTGCGTCACCCGGCGCCCCAGTCCGGTCGCCTCCTCCAGCGCGTCGCGCTCGGCGGTGACGTCGCGCCAGGAGCCGGTGCGCACGCGCGCCCCGCCGGGCAGGACGCGCTCCTTGAGGCGGTCGCGCAGGACGATGACGCGGCCGTCGCGGCGGCGGAAGCGGTAGTCCAGCGCCGTCGGGGCGCCGCCGCTCTCGCGGATCGCGCGCAGGACGTGCAGGAGGTCGTCGGGATGGACGCTCCACGACCAGAAGAACGGGCGGCCCCGCGCGGAGTAGCTCCAGCCCAGGACGCGCCGCGAGTTCGGCGTCGCGTAGGCGTCGACCCGGTCGGAGCCGCGGTCGACGCTCCGGTACAGGACCGTCGCGGCGTCGGCGAGGAGGCCGCGCACGAACGGGTCGCGGATCGCGGGCTTGCGCCGCGCGCTCATGCAGCAGCAGGAGGTCTCGAACAGGACCAGGTGCGCGTCGTCCCCGTCGGTGACCCATTCGAGCAGGAAGCGCGCGGGCCGGCCGGCGTCCGGACCGGCCGCGGGGCGCGAGGTCCATTCGACGCGCCCGCCCACCGCGGTCCGCGTCACCAGCCGCTCCCAGCGCGCGCGCGCGGCGATCCCGAGGCCGAACAGGTCGGCGGCCGGCGCGTCGGGCGCGAACCCGTAGCGCTTCGCGGCGTAGACGGACGCCCGCAGGATCCGCCCGTCCCCCGCCACGACGAACACGGCCCCGGGCAGGCTGCAGAGGAGGCGGACGGCGTCGGCGGCGCGGGACCCGTGCACGGCGCTATTCTACCACCTCAGCGCACCCCGCGCTGGTTGAGGTACGCCGAATACGAGCGGTCGATCGTCTTGATGTGGCTGAGCAGCCAGTCCTTGAGGAAGTCGAGTATCTCCCCCGTGAGCAGCGCCGTCCCCGCGTCGTATTTCGCCTTGAACTCCGCGACCTCGTGGACGAACTTGTCGTGCGCCGCCTTGTGGCGGACGAAGTCGGGGTACGCCGTCTTGCGCATCGCCGCCTCCTCCTCGCCGAAATGCTCCTTCGCGTAGTCGGCCAGCGCCGCGATCGTCCGGCCGGCCTGGGCGCTCCCGCCGGACCCGGCCGCCATCGCGGCGTAGAGCTCGTTGATCATCCGGAAGAGCTCCTGGTGCTGCGCGTCGAAGGCCTGCACGCCCACGCCGTACTCGTCGGCCGACCACGACACGAACGCCTCCGCCGCCGCATCCTTCTCCTTCGCGGCGGAGACGCGGAAGCGTCCGACCAGGAACTTCAGCTGCAACGCCTGAGCCGAGAGCTCCTCGGCCGCCCCGGCCATCTCCTCGGAGTTCGCCGCGCCCTGCTGGGTGACCTGGTTGATCTGCTGGATCGCCGCGTCGATCTGGGAGATGCCCTCCGTCTGCTCGCCGGCCGCCGCCGCGATCTCGGCCATGACGACGCCGACCTTCTTGGCCTGCTGGTGGATCGCGTCCAGGCTCTGCAGGACATCCGCGTTCAGGGCCGCTCCGTCCTCGGCGTCCCGCACCGAGTTCTCGATCAGCCGCGTCGTGCTCTTCGCCGCCTCCGCGCTGCGGGTGGCCAGCGTGCGGACCTCCTCGGCGACGACCGCGAAGCCCCGCCCCGCGTCGCCGGCGCGCGCCGCCTCGACGGCGGCGTTCAGCGCGAGCAGGTTCGTCTGGAAGGCGATCTCGTCGATCGTCTTCACGATCTTCGCCGTCTCGGCCGACGACTTCCTGATCTTCGACATCGCCGCGGAGAGGTTGCGCATGCCGTCGAGGCCCTTGTCGGCGAACGCGCGCGCCGCCTCCGCCAGGCCCTTGGCCTCGTGCGCGTTGGCCGCGGTCTGCTTGCTCATCGACGAGGCCTCCTGGACCGAGCTGGAGATCTCCTCCAGCGAGCTGGCCGCCTCCGACGAGCCGCTGGCGAGCGACTGCGCGCTGCGTCCGACCTCGCCGGACGCCGTCGAGAGATGCTCGGACGCCTCGGCGATCTGCTGGAGGCTCGCGTCCAGGTTCTCGGCGGCCCTGTTGACGTCGGCCTTGATGACCGCGAAGGCGCCGCGGTGCTCCCCCGTCATCCGCGCGGTCACGTCCTTGGCCGCGACCCGTTCGAGCACCTTGGCGGTCTCTCCGATCGGGGCCAGCAGGGCGTCGAGGAGCGCGTTGATGCCCGCGACGATCTCGGCGTAGGCGCCCGGGAACTTCGCGGCGTCGGCGCGGCTGTCCAGCTCCCCCATCCGGGCGAGCGCCGTGAGCCCCGCCGTCTCCGCGAGCAGCCCCTGCAGGGCCGCGGTCTGGCGCAGGACGGCGTGCCCCAGGACGTCGCGGGGGCCGGAGGCGCCGAGCGTCACGGTCAATCGCCCCTGGCTGAGGGACTCCACCGCCTCGCCGCGCTCCTTCAGCATCGCGACCGCGCCGCGCAGGGCGTCGGCCAGCTCGCCCAGCTCGTCGCCGGAGCGGTAGGAGACCGTCCGCGAGGCGTCGCCCTCGGCCAGGCGGGCCGCCGCGTCCGTCATCTCCCGCAGCCCGGCGGAGGCGCGCCCGAGCAGGTAGGCGAGCAGGGCCCCGGGCACGAGGACCGCCGCCGCCCCCGACCAGAGGGCGCCGAGACGCAGCGCCGCGCCGGCGGCGAGGGTCGCCGCCGTGGCCGCGGCGACGGGCAGGGCGATCCGGACGAGGAGCCCGCGCGACGGCGCCGGCGGCCGGCGCTCCGCCGACTCCCCGGCGGCGGCCTCGTCGGCCCACGCGGTCATCTCCGCCGTCAACGCGGCGGTCAGGCGGGCGTACTCGCCGTCCGCGCCGACGGCGCGCAGGGCCTCCACGTCCTTGCCCTCCAGCGCCAGCGCCAGGACGCGCCCCGCCTCGGCGTGGAACAGGCGATGCAGGCGCAGGCACTCGGCGTGGCGCGGGGAGCCCTTGACCTTCGGGTCGGCCTGGGCGCGGAGGAACCGGCCGAACTCGCAGCGGTCGTCGACGCGCGCCGCCTCGACCGGGATCTCGGACGTCTTGGTGACGATGGCCCGGGCCAGCCGGGTCTTCCAGCCCCCGTGCGCGCTCACGGCCTTGGTGATCTCGCGATGAAGGTTCATGACAGCTCCTTGACGGCTTTCGGTTCACGGTTCAAGTCCGAGAGGATCGCCTCGTGCAGTCCGCCCAGGCCGACGACCCGGTCCGCGGCGCCCAAGCGGATGGCCTCCTTGGGCATGCCGAAGACCACGCAGCTCTCCTCGTCCTGGGCGAGCGTCCGTCCGCCGGCGCGCTGGATGTCCAGCAGGCCCGCGGCGCCGTCGGCGCCCATCCCCGTCATCAGCGCCGCGACCGCGTTGCGGCCGGCGGCGCGCGCGACGGACTGGAACAGCACGTCGACGCTGGGCCGCTGATGGTGGACCGGCGGCCCGTCCTTGACCCGCACGTGGTACTGCGCGCCGCTGCGCCCCAGCAGCATGTGCATCCCTCCGGGCGCGATCAGCACCAGCCCCGGGACGAGGCGGTCGCCGTCCTTGGCCTCGCGCACGTCCATCGCGCACAGCGAGTCCAGACGCTGGGCGAAGGACGCCGTGAAGCCCGGCGGCATGTGCTGGGTGACGACGGTCCCCGCGAGGTCGGCGGGCAGGCGCCGCAGCAGGGCCTCGAGCGCGATCGTCCCGCCGGTGGACGCCCCCAGCGCCAGGACGCGGTGGGTGGTGAGCATGCCGCCGGGAGCCGCGGCCCTCGGCTCCGACGGCGCCGCCGGCTCCGCGGCGAGGGCGCGGGGGCGCGACGAGGCCGCCGCGCGCACGGCCAGGACGAGCGCGCGGTTGACCTCCTCCGAGCTCGCGTAGCGCGACGGCTTGGCCAGCACCTCGACGGCGCCGAGCTCGAGCGCGCGGATCGCCGTCTCGCTCTGCGCGGGCGCCAGGGAGCTGAGCACGACCACGGGCATCGGGTGGTGGCGCATCAGCCGGGCCAGGAAGGACAACCCGTCCATCCGGGGCATCTCGAGGTCGAGGGTGACGACGTCGGGCTTCAGGCGCACGATCTTGTCGCGCGCCGCGAACGGGTCGGCGGCCGTGCCGACCACCTCGATGTCCTCGTGGCGCGACAGCTCCGCCGCCAGCACCTGCCGGACCAGGGCCGAGTCGTCGACGACGAGCACGCGGATCACGCGCGGACCTCCCGCGGCGGCCCCGGGAGCACGAACACGCGGGCGCGGCACAGGCCGGACTCCAGCCCGACGACCGCCTCCGCGGCGAGCTCGCCCGGCTCCGCCGCGGCGGGCTCCGGAGCGGACAGCGCCGGCGCGTCCAGGCGGTAGACGGCGGCGGGCCCCGCGAGCGACGGGAGGAAATTGCCGCAGATCACGTTCCCGAGCTCCTTGAGCGCGTCCTCCGCCGTCGCGCGGTCGGGCGCGGCGCCCTGGCCCAGCATGTTCGCCGCGGCCGCGGGCGCGGGATCGCCGCGGAAGCTCAGCAGCAGGCACCCGTCCCGCGCGCCGCGGAAGCGCACGCGCACGACGGGACCCGGCTCGGCCGCCTCCTGCTCGGGCGAGACCTCCTCCGTCGGCAGGAGGAACGACAGCTCCTCAAAAGTCCGGACCGCCGCTCGAAACAGCGCCTTGTCCCGTTCGTTCATCATCGCTGACCCCCACGATCGTCGAAATGAGCCCCCGGATGCGCTCCGGCGTGAACGGCTTGCGCACGAAGCCCGCGGTCTTCCCCTCCAGGATCGAGATGCGCGCCTGGCTGCTCTCGGTCGACACCACCAGCACGGGGACGCCCGCCAGCGCCGGGTCGCCGCGCATCGCGTCGACCAGCGCCTCCCCGTCCATCACCGGCATGTTGATGTCGGTGATCACCACGTCCGCCCGCCGCCGGCGCAGCGCGGCCAGCCCCTCGCGTCCGTCGCCGGCCTCGCGCACGTCGCCCAACGCCAGCCCCGAGAGCCGCAGGGCCCGGATGATGATCGCGCGCATCACCTTGCTGTCGTCGACGACCAGGATGTCCAGGGGCATGTCTCCTCCGCTCAACTCCACGGCAGTCCCGCCGGCCGGGGCGCGGGCGGGACCAGCACCCGCAGGACGCCCTCGGACTTCACGGCGACCTCGCCGTCGGCCAGGCTCAGGCTCATCGTGCGCGACGCGAACCCGCCCAGGTCCTCGGCCCGGAGCAGGACGGCGTTGCGCCACAGCAGGCGGCGCAGGACGACCACGTTGCGCGCGCCGATCTGGAAGAAATCGCGCCCGTCGCGCGCCGTGGGACAGCCGCCGCCGGCCGCGGCGACGACGATCCGCCCCTTCTGGGCGCCGAGCGCGTACGCGCCCCGGAACAGGAGCGGCAGTCCCGCGTCCATGAACAGCCCCGGCGCGAGCGCCGCCTTCTCGGGGCACAGTCCCGCCTCCGGCAGCTGCGCGTGCAGCAGGCCGCCGACCCGGGCGACGGGGTCGTAGATCGCGACGCCGACGCAGCTTCCCAGCGCGTAGGTGATCAGCACGTCCGCCGGGTCCGCGCTCAGGA
>JACQBB010000179.1 GCA_016194625.1 Elusimicrobiota bacterium
CCTCCAAAGGTGGGCGACGGCACAGTATGGGACGCGGAGGCTCCGCGGTCAAGGCGGCTCCGGTCACAGGCGCGACTTGATGTTCCGCACTTGACAGGCCCCGGCAACCAGTTACAATACTTCCATGGCACGCATACTGCTCGTCGAAGACGACGACTTCACCGCCGAACTCCTGCGCATGCGCCTCGTCGAGGCCGGCCACGAGGTGACGATCGCCGGCGACGGGCTGAGCGCGGTGACTCTGGCCGACAACACCAAGCCCGCCCTCGTCGTCCTCGACTGGGGCCTGCCGGCCGCCGACGGCACGCACGTGCTCAAGCTCCTGCGCCAGCACGCGGCGACGGCGAAGTCCCCGGTGATTATGATCTCGGGGATGGACCGCGAGCGCGTGATGGACGGCGAGACGGAGGGGCCGCTGCTGCGCTTCCTGGCCAAGCCCGTCGACTTCCAGGAGCTCGCGGACCTGGCCGCGGCGCTGCTCGCGGGCGCGGCGAAGGGCTGATCAGCGCTCCGGCGGCTTCCCTTTTTCGGGAGCGGCGGGTGCCGCCGGAGGCGCGGGGAACAACGCCGCCAGCTCCGGGAACTCCTTGGCGCGCTTCCAGTCCTTGGCGCTGCGCGCGTCGGCCGGGGCGACCTTGGTCTCCGGGCCGAAGCCCGGCAATTTGCGCAGGGTCATCAGCAGGTGCGGGCCCAGGACGGTCTTCTTGGCCTCGTCGTACACCCAGAAGCGGACGGTGTTGATCCCCACGCCCCCAGTGTAGCTTTTCGTCGTCGCAACGCAAGGCCCCTGGGTTATAATCTGAGGAACATGAGAACGACCCCCTCCCGCGCTCTCAGCCTCCTCCTCGCCCTTCTCGCCGTCCCCGCCTCCGCCGCCGTCGCGCCCGACCAGGCGATCGGCGGCCTGCTCGACGCCGTCGCCGCCGGCGCCCCCGCCTTCGACGGCGGCCGCGCCCGCGCCGGAGCGGTCGCCGCCCCGGTCCGCGCCGAGCAGAGCCTGCGCCGCGCCGCCGCTCTCGCCGCCCCGCAGGCCCCGGCCGCGCCCGCGCCGCGCACCGAGGCGCCCGCCGCCGACGCGACCGAAGTCGTCCTGCCGTCGTCCGCGCGCGGCATCAGCTCCGGCCATGTCGGCCTGTATCCCGAAGGCGACTTCGAGCTGGGCACCGGCCGCTGCGCGACCTGCAACGGCCCGCGCGAGGGCAAGTGGTACTTCCTCGACGAGGTGATCGCCACGCCCAAGTCCGGCCCGCCCGCCATCGTCTGGATCGGCTCGCACGAGCTCATCGAGGGCGCCACGCTCTCGCCCGACGGGCTGTCGGTCACGCTCAAGGACGGCTCGGTCGTGCCCTTCCGCCCTGGTCAACGGCGTGCGCACGCTCGTCGCGCGCACGATCTGGCCCGAGGACTACCGCATCGACCCCGCCCACCTGAAGGACGCCGACGCCAAGAACGCGCAGGACATCGACGCCCTCGTCGCCGCCGACAAGGGCGGCGCGAAGGGTCCGTTCTCGGCCAAGCTGCTGTGGGAGAAGCCCGGCGCCGGCCGCGATTGGGCCGACAAGGCCGTGATGGGCTTCATGCTCAACGGCGCGCAGGGCGACGACGACGAGGCCCTGGCCGGCCACTTCTCTTTCTTCACCGGACTGTTCCCCCGGAGCGGGAGCATGGCCGACTGGATGTTCGACAACTTCTACAGCATGGACGTGGTCAGCGAGAAGGGCATCGTCGCCGCGATGATCCCGATGGACAAGTACATGGCCGACCTGAACAGCGGCCAGAGCTGGTACCGCCCCACCGACATGATGGTGCTGGTGATGAAGGACGCGTCGGTGCCCCTGCGCCTGCAGGAGAAGTTCAAACAGCAGTACGCCGACTACTACGCCCACAAGATCGTCTACGACCACACCCACAAGACCTGCGCCGCGCTCATCGTGGACCCGCTCAAGGACGAGGGCTGGCGCGTGCCGGAAGAAGGCAAGACCCCGTGGCTGATCGCCAAGGGCCTGTCCAAGCTGGTCGGCGCCAAGGACCCCAAGGCCGGCCAGACCATGTTCGAGACCCTGCGCGAGGAGCCCACGCGCGTGTTCCCCCGCGCCGCGTTCGTCAGCGAGGGCGGCGACCTGCTCACCATGGTCGGCGCTTTCGGCGCCGAGCCCCTCGGCCGCGAGCTCACCCCGCTCGAGTCCGAGCTCCGCGACGGCCTGCTCGCCATCCTCTACGTGCGCCTGCCGCAGATCCCGTCCAGCCGCGCCTTCGGCCGCGACCCCGCGGGCGGCGTGGTGGACTACTTCATGCGCACGCCGATGGACCGCTCGAAGTGGAAGACCGTCCCCACCGAGCCGCGTCCTTTCCCGCCCGTCCCCGTCCGCTAAGAAAGGACGGGAACAATTCGGGGGGCCAGCGCGTATATACTGGGTGCTGCGCGCCCTCCCGGAGATTCCCCCGCTCGAGCGACGGATCTGGCTCATCCGCGGGCGTCGAGTCATGCTCGACTCGGACCTGGCGGAAGTGTACGGCGTCGCGACCAAGCGCTTGAACGAGCAGGTCAAACGCAACGCAAAGCGCTTCCCTGCGGATTTCGTGTTCCGGCTGACGACGGCGGAAACCGCCCTCTTGCTGCGTTCAAGGTCGCATTCTGCGACCTTGAAGCGGGGCCAGAACATCAAACATCCGCCCTATGCCTTCACCGAGCACGGCGCGGTGATGTTGGCCGCGGTCCTGAATTCTCCCGTCGCCATCGAGGCGAGCCTCAAGGTCGTCCGCGCTTTCGTGCGCCTTCGCGAACTGATCGCGCGGCGCGACGGACTCGGGCATAAGATGACGGCCCTCGAACGTCGAGTAAACGCCAATTCGACCGACATCGCCCGCATATTCGACGTCCTCCAGGAGCTCGTCGAACCGCCGGCTCGTCCGCTGAAGCGGATCGGGTTCTCCCCATGAATGCCCGCGTCGAAATAGTCCCAGGAGAACCCGGCCGCATCCATGTGCGCGTGCCGTACTCACCGGAACATCTCGCCCGGATCAGGACCTTCCCAGGACGTCGCTGGCTTCCCACCGAGAAGCTCTGGTCCCTGCCCGACGCGCCGGGAGTCCGCCAGCGTCTCGAACGAGAATTCCAACCTGCGTCCGCGCCATCGCCCGCCGCTGGCCTCCAAGAGGTCCTGCGTCGCGCCTCCGCGGCGATGTGCGCCCGCCATTTCAGCCCCCGGACCGTCGAAGCCTACCTCCTTTGGACGCGCCGCTTCGCCGAGTCCACCGGGACCACCCCCCAGGAGTGGGACGAAGCGCGCCTGGGCGAATTCCTGACCGGCCTGGCCGTGCGTTCGCGCGTGAGCGCCTCGACCCAGAACCAAGCGCTGAACGCCCTCGCCTTCGTCTTCAAGGAAGTCCTTGGCCGCGACGCCGGCCGGCTGGACGGCGTCGTGCGCGCCAAACGCCCCCAGCGCCTGCCCGTCGTCCTCAGCCGTGACGAAGTCCGCGCGATCCTCGCGCGGATGGCCGGCGCGCCCCGTTTGATGGCCTCCCTTCTCTATGGCGGCGGCCTGCGCTTGATGGAATGCTGCCGCCTGCGCGTCAAGGACGTCGATTTCGACCTCAACGAGGTCGTCGTCCGCGCGGGCAAGGGCGGCAAGGACCGGCGCGTGATGCTGCCCGCGTCCGTTCGGGACGGCCTCAAAGCCCACCTCGCCGCCGTCCAGCGCCTCCACCAGGAAGACCTGTCCCGCGGCTTGGGCGCGGTGGAACTGCCGAACGCCCTGGACCGCAAGTACCCCAATGCCCCGAAGGAATGGGGCTGGCAGTGGGTCTTTCCGGCGGACCGGCACTACCTATGCGCCGAGACCGGGGAGCGCCGCCGCCACCACCTCCATGAGACCGTCCTCCAAAAGGAGTTCCGCCAAGCGCGCCTACGCGCGGGCGTCACGAAGCCGGCCGGCTGTCACGCCCTGCGGCACTCCTTCGCCACCCAGCTCCTGGAAGACGGCTACGACATACGGACGATCCAAGAATTGCTCGGCCACGCGGACGTCTCCACCACGATGATTTACACCCACGTCCTCAACCGTGGCGGCCGCGGCGTCCGCAGTCCCGCCGACGCCCTCTGACCCGCCATGCTACGCCGCCCACCACTTCCGCCTTTCCCGTCCTCCATACGCCCATCCCGCCCTGGAAATTCCCAACTCTTCGCTCCATAATTACGAATAATCCAACTACAGGCCCCCGCGCTATGCGGCCCTGTCTAATACTCGTTAGGCCGGAGGTTTGTCCAACTATGACGCACCTTGTGAAACGCGCGGCAAAGTGGGTGGCAATTTCGGTCGGATTAGCTGCCGGTGGGGTTTTGCTGTTTTGGGGATTTACGATCGTGTACCTGGTTTGGGGCTGGAGCGGCCAAGTGAAGGCTGGAAGAACATATATGGACTCCCTTACCGAAAAGGACTTCAACGTCTGGGCGGGGCGGTCGAGAGAATTTCTTTCAGAATATCCGAATGGCAG
>JACQBB010000123.1 GCA_016194625.1 Elusimicrobiota bacterium
CTCGGCGGCCGCGCGCGACGTGATCGCCGGCAAGCCGATCACCACCGAGATGGGCTGGGCGCCCGGCGTCGTCAATCCGTGGCTGCACAACACGACCCCCGCCCGGCTCGACGGCGCCGCGGGCGTGGACCGGATGCTCCCCGTCGGCCTGCCCGGCATGAACCGGGAGTGCCAGCGCGGCAGCGACCCGAACTACGCGTGCTGGGGCACCAAGGACATGGTGACCATCCTGGCCGCGATGGGCCAGAAGTACGACTCCTATTTCAAGAACCTGGGCGGCGGCAAGTTCCGCATCGGCGACATCTCGAAGCGCGGCGGCGGCTACCTGTCCGGGCACGTCAGCCACCAGCGCGGCGTGGACGTGGACCTGCGCTTCGTCGGCGGACGCGGCGGCTTCAACGTGCAGGCCAACGTGATGACGCTGGCCGCGCTGGCGCTCAGCGTGCCGAACTTCCACCACATCCCGGGCCAGCAGATGGTGCTGGTCGACCAGAGCCTGCACCCGGCGATCGGCGCCGGACTGGACCGGCTCGTGAAGGAAGGCGTGATCACCGGCGACGAGGCGTCGCGCATGAAGGGCTCGCTGCGCCACTGGCCGAACCACCGCGACCATTTCCACCTGCGCATCGTGCTGGGCGACATGATCCGCGCCCCGCAGGCCCCGGGCGGCACCCCGGCGGCCGACAACGACGGCGACTGAGCGCTAGCGCCGCAGGCGCCAGACGCGCAGCCACGGCCCGACGGAGACGCCCGGCTCGGACGGGAACTCCTGGACCAGGTCCGCCTGCGAGGCGAGCTCGGCGAAGAAGGTCGCCAGCTCGCGCGAGCGGCGGGGGTCGGCGCCGAAGCTGGTCGTCACCACCCAGTCCACGCGCGCGGCGCGCGCCGTGTCCAGGCCCGGACGCACGTCGAGGAAGTCGCCGTCCGCCTGGGACTGCGCGACGTGGCGCGGCGCCGACCACAGGTCGCGCGCGGCGCGCTGGACGCGGTACACGCGCCAGCCGCCGCCGGGATGGCGCTCGGCCATCGCGCGGAACAGGCGCGCGCGCGGCGAGCCGTTCTTGGCCGCGCGCTCGGCCAGCTCCGCGCACTGCTCCTTGGTCATGATCGCGAACGGGCCGGCGTGCGGCTGGTCGAGCAGCAGGGTCTCGCCGGGCCGCGCGTGCTCGGCGAGCCACGCGGTCGCCTGCGCGCGCGTGTCCGGGCGCAGAAGGTCGGCGTCCTGACGCCAGACCAGGTACGCCGCGGGCGCCAGCGCCAGCGCCAGCGCCAGCCCGCGCCGCCACGCCTTCTCCCCCCCGAGCGCGGCCAGGCCCTCGCCCGCGAGCAGGGCGAGCAGAGGATAGCCGCCGACCAGGTAGCGCGCGACGGTGCCGTCGAAGCTGGACGCCAGGAGGCCGAAGTACACGACGAGCGGGACGAAGAGCAGCAGCGCGCGCTTGGCGTCGCGGCGCAGGAGCAGGCCGAAGCCCAGGACCGCCGCCGCGCCGGCCGGCGAGCCCTCGCCGCCGAAGCACCACAGGTTCATCGCGACCAGCTTCGCGGACGAGACCGCGTCGTGCGGGCGCAGGCGGCCGAGGTCGCCGTAGTCGCTCCAGTCGGCCATGAAGCGCGCGTGGTCGATGAACGCGTACGGCGTGCCCAGGCCGAAGCCGAGCGCCGCGACGAGCCCCGCCTTGACCAGCCAGGAGACGGGTCCCGGCCCCTTGGAGCACAGCAGCCAGGCCAGCGGCACGACGAGGCCGGCGGGAGCGGCCGTGTATTGCGCCGAGCACGCCAGCCCGCCGAGCAGGGCCGACAGCAGAAGCCAGCCGCGCCGCCCGTCGGACTGGTGGCGCAGCGCGGCCGCGGTCATCGCCGCGCACAGCAGGAGCATCAGCGAGTCGGGCTTGGCGGCGTGGGCCAGCTCGACGAGCGTCGGCGACAGCGCCAGGACGGCGGCGCCGTACGCCCAGCGCCGCTGGTCGCCGGCGCGCTCCAGGCGCGCGACGACGGCCAGCGCGCCCAGCTGGGCGGCGACGGCGAGCAGGCGGCCGATCAGGTAGAAGCCGGTCGGCGCGAACGCGTACTTCGCGGCGAAGTCGAGCGCGCCCCGCAGCAGGCCGAAGCCCGACCACAGCGCGAACCAGACGCCGTACGCGGCGGCCAGCAGGGTCGGCCACAGCGTCGGGTACTTGAACGAGTACGGGCGCAGGCTGCCGGCCAGCGACACCGCCATGTTGACCAGGTGCGGCTCGTCGGCGTTGTACACGGCCGGCAGGCCGTAGGCGACGCCGAGCAGGCGGGGCACCGCGGCGACGGCCAGCAGGACGGCCGACAGCCCGAGGACGACCGGCGGCTCGAGCTTGGCCGCGCGCCTCATGGGCTCAGAGATCCCGGACCGCCGCGGCCACGCGCTCGATCAGCGCGGCAGTGAGCTCGGGGTACAGCGGCAGGGACAGGATCTCCGCGCAGGCCTTCTCGGCGACGGGGAACTGCCCGGGCTTGCCCATGCGCGCGCCGAGCGCGGGCTGGAGGTGGCTGGCCAGCGGATAATGGATGTCGGCCATGATCCCGCGCGCGCGCAGGTGCGCCAGCAGGGCGTCGCGGCGCGGATGGCGGACCACGAACAAGTGGTAGTTCGAGGTCATCCCGCGCAGCTCCTCGACGAAGCCGAGGTCCTTCACGCCCTTGAGCGCCGCGCGGTACGCGTCGGCGTGGCCGCGGCGCGCCGCGTTCCAGGAGTCGAGATGCGGCAGCTTCACGCCCAGCACCGCGCCCTGGATGGTCTCCAGGCGCTCGTTGCCCGCGGGCAGCAGGTGATGGTTCTTCACGTCGCAGCCGTGGTTGCGCAGGCGCTTCAGGACCAGCGCGGCCGCGTCGTCGTCGGTGGCCACGCCGCCGGCGTCGCCGTAGGCGCCCAGGTTCTTGCCGGGATAGAAGCTGAAGGAGGCGGCCGTGCCGAGCGTCCCCGCCTTCTTCCCTTTGTGCGACGAGCCGGCCGCCTGCGCGGCGTCCTCGAACACGAGCAGGCCTTTGCGCTTGGCGAGGTCGTTCAGCGCGTCCATGTCGGCCGGCTGGCCGTACAGGTGGACCGCGAGGATGGCCTTGGTCTTCTTGGTCAGGGCCGCCTCGACCTTCTTGGGGTCGACGTTCAGCGTGCGCGGGTCCACGTCCGCGTAGACGGGCGCGGCGCCGGCCTGGACGATGCCCTCGGTGGTGGCGAAATAGGTGAGCGGGGTGGTGACGACCTCGTCGCCCGCGCCGAGCCCGGCGGCCTGGAGCATCAAAGTGATCGCCGAGGTGCCCGACTGGCAGCACACGAAGTGCTTCGCGCCCAGATACGCGGCGAAGTCGGCCTCGAACTTCTCGACGGCCGGTCCCAGGATGAACTGGCCGCTCTCGACGGCGGCGACGATCGCGCGGTCCATCTCGGGCTTCAACGCGCGGTACTGCGCGGCCAGGTCGACGAGGGGGATGACGCCCGCGGCGGTCTCGGTCTTGGCCATGTCAGCGCCCCAGCGCCCGCGCGGGGACGCCCGCGACGGTCGCGCCCTTCGGCACGTCCTTGGTGACCACCGCGCCGGCGCCGACGACCGCGCCCGCGCCGATGGTGACGCCGCCCATGATCAGCGCGCCGGAGCCGATGGACGCGCCCTTCTTCACCGTCGTCTTGAGCGGCGTCCAGTCGCCGGCGGCGGTCAGCTTGCCGTCCTTGGCCGAGACGGGGCGCTTGTCGTTGATGAAGATGACGCCGTGGCCGACGAACACCTCGTCCTCGAGCGTCACGCCCTCGCAGACGAACGAGTGCGAGGACACCTTCACGCGCCGGCCGATGACGGCGCCGCGCTGGACCTCGACGAAAGGCCCGATGCGGCTCTCGTCGCCGATCGCGCAGCCGTACAGGTTGGCCCAGCCGAACACCTTCACGTCCTTGCCGAACACGACGTCGTCCGCGATGCGGGAGAAGGGGGCGTCCATGGCCCGATTCTACCTGATTGTCCCCCGGACGCGCGCGCGGAGAGCCCGTCGCACGGGCCCTCCGCGGCTTCGCGTCCGGAGACGACCTAGGGCTTCTTCTCTTCGGCCGGCTTCGCCGGCGCGGCGGCCGGCGCGTTCGCGCCCGGTCCCATGCCGCGGCCCGGCCCCATGCCGCGACCGGGGCCCATGCCCCGGCCCTTGCCGCCCATCCCCTTGCCCATGCCTTTGCCCATGCACATGCCGCACTGGCCGCCCTTCATCGGGCAGGCGCCGCTGGCGCGCATCGGGCACTCCTTGGCCATCGCGTCATGGCACTCGTCGACCGGCTTGCCGGCCTTCAGGCACTCGGCGACCTTCTTGTGGAGGTCGGCCATCTTCTCGTGCCTCTCGATCATCGTCTGGCGGTCCGGCGCCGCGGTCTTGGCCGCGTCGTCGGCCGCGCCCGTCAGCGCGAGCGCCCCCACGGCCACGAACAGCGACAGCGTCAGCGTCTTCAGGTTCATCCTCGAGACCTCCCCGACTAGTGTTCGGCGTAACCGGTGACCATCGACTTGAGGTTCCCCCACAGGGTGTCCCCGGTCGTGATCATGTACAGGTGGACGATCAGGAACGACAGCATCGCGAACGCCCCCGCGGTGTGCAGCAAGGCGACGCCGCGCAGGCCGCCGAGCGCGTCGATCAGACCCGGCCACAGCGGCGTGCCGAGGTAGACCACTCCCGCCAACAGTTGCACTGGAAAGACCAGGATCAGGAGCGAGAAGTAGGCCGCGCGCTGGATCGGGTTGAACTTCTTCTCGGGCGTGGGGATCTCCGGGTGCGGCGCGCGGCGGAAGATGCCGCTGGTGTAGAAGCGGACCTGCTCGGCGAAGTTCTTGCGCGTGGGGACGAAGTGGACGACCTCCCCCGTCGTCGCGTGCCAGAACATCGTGAACAAGGTCAGCAGGAGCAGCCCCAGGCCGGACGCCTCGTGGACGTGGACCGCCCGCTCGAAGCCGAACAGCCGCCAGGTCCCGTGGACCTCGAAGCCGCTCGCGACGAGCGTCAGGACCAGCGCGGCCTGCGCCCAGTGCCAGAACCTCTCGTAGCGCTTGAACAGATACACGCGGCTCATCGCTTCCTCCACGATTCCAGACGGGCCAGGACGCGGTTGACGCGCCCGCGGCTGCCCAGCCAGCGCAGGAACGCGTGACCCGCGACGCCGAGCACGGACGCCAGCGCCGACGCCCAGCCGAGGAGGTCCAGGAGCGGGCTGCGGTCGAGCCCCGGAAGGTACACGCCTCCGACGCCCGCGAGGCGGCTCCGGCGCGAGTGGCAGTCGGCGCAGGACAGGCCGTCGCCGCCGCGCGCGACCATGTGCGTCACCGGCCAGTACATGTCGGTCTTGGCGAAGGCGACCTTCCCGCTGAACGGAAGGCCCGCGGCCTTCATGCCTTGCGCGGCGGCCTTCGTCCAGTCGAAGTCCGACCAGTACGCTCCCGAGCCCTTGGGTCCGGACAGGTGCGGCTGGATCAGGATCTTCTCGACGGGGTCGTAGGGCTGGTTGCCGTGGTGGACCTTGAACGGCCAGATCTTGGCGCGCGGGTCGCCGGCGTCGCCGAGCGGCGGGTTCATCACGAGCGTCCGCGCCGGATCGACCGGGTCGCCGAGCAGGTAGCGCCCGGAGTTCCCGTTCCACCAGCGGTAGGACGGGACGATGTTCTTGGCCCACTTGAAGCTTCCCTTTATGCCGAGGTACGAGATGTTGCCGTCGTCGTCGTACTCGACCAGGGGACGTCCGTCGTCCTTCAGGCGGCCGGCCGTCGACCAGTCCCAGGACACCTTCGTCGCGTTCTCGCGGGCGAACAGCGGGATGTGGCAGGTCTGGCAGGCGAGCCGGCGCGAGTGCCAGTTGCGGCGCAGGGACTGCCACGGCGAATGGCGCTCCTTCTCGGCGGAGAAGTGCGAGCCGCCGACGCGCTCGCGCTCGGAGCGGAACACGAAGTCGCGCCCGTGGGGGCCGGCGCCGTGGCACTGCTCGCAGGTCACCGCGCCCTCGGAGTCCACCGAGACGCTGGGCAGGCGGCCCTTGAACCTGTGGCCGGCCTCCTCGCCGCGGTGGCAGGTCGAGCAGGTGAAGCCCGCGCCGTCCTGGGCGAGATGCACGTCGAGCGAGCGCTTGGCCTCGAGCAGGGACGGGTCCAGGTCGCCGTGTTTGACGCCCTCGCCGCCGCCGCCTTGGAAATGGCACGAGCCGCAGGTGCGCGCGCTCGTGGGGGCGACGCCCTGGGCGAGCTTGGTCCAGTCGACCGCGGCCTCGGCGCCGCCCTCGCCGGCGGGCTTCTTCACGTAGTCGCCGGTCCCGTCGTGGCAGGCGAGGCAGTCGATGGCGTCGGCCTTCTTGAAGTCGAAGGTCTTGTCCTTGAAGCCGTAGCCGATGTGGCACTTCGCGCACGACGCCTCGTTGGTCTGGACGCCGATGCAGAAATTATTGAGGAGGTTCGCCTTGCCGATGCGGCGCGGGCCGAGGTGCCCGGGGACCGAGACCGTCGAGCCGAGCCAGTTCCAGTGCGAGGTCTCCTGGATCTGCGCGGCGGCCTCGGTGTGGCAGGACAGGCACGCGCGGGTCACCGCCGGCCCGTCCCGGAACTTCTTCTTGAGCTCCGGGAACTTCCGGTGGTCCGCCGTCGCCGCGGAGGCGGCCGCGGCGAAAGCGGCCAGGAAGGCGGCCGCGAGCGCGGCCGCCCTCCCGCCGCCGCGTCGGGATGGGCTTAACATCCCGCCGCCCTCAGGAAGGACACGCTGAGGTTCTTGCCGTCGATCTCTTTGTACGAGCATTTGATCTCGTCGTCGGTCCGGATCTTCTTGACCTTGAACTTCTTGAGCGTCAGCTCGTCGGTCACCGTGATCGGGACCTTCTTGCCCTTGACCAGCAGGGTCGCGACCGCCGACTTCCCGTCGGCGGCCACCTCCAGCTTGACCAGGTAGCCGACGACCTTCACCACCGCGTCCGGCGCGGTCGACTTCTCCGCCGCCCGCGCGGCCGGGACCCCGGCCGCGCCCAGCAGAGTCGCCGCCAACAGCAGCGTCTCGATCCTCATAGAGCCTCCTCCGTCCTCAGAACCGCACGTCGAACGAGGTGTACACGTCGTACGCGTGCTGGATCGGCGTCATCATCTGCGCCATCGCGGGCGTCGCCTGCAGGTCCTTGATGCTCGTCGGTCCGCCGACCCACGAGTTCGAGCCCGTGTACTTGAAGTCGTAGTACTGCCAGCCGACCCGCAGCGACACGCGGCCGTCCCGCGCGATCGGCGCGCGGCCCAGGTCCTGGATCGCGTACAGCTCGTACACCTCGCCGCGCGTCCCGAGCTTGCTGGTCCAGATGTCGTCGCCGGCGGGCACGAAGGTGATCCAGTTCTTCGAGCCGTGGTTGAACTCCGCGCCGACCTTCGTCCCGGTCTTCGTGAAGTCGTAGCGCGCGCCGACGTAGTAGGCGAAGCCGCGGCGGTTCGGGCAGTCGACGCCGTCGCACAGCATGCCCGGGTTCGCGCCGAAGCCCGCGGCGTAGCGGTTCTTGCTGGGCAGGGTCATGCTCGTCGCGCCGCTGAAGAACGCGGTCAGGTCGCCGGGACCGATCTCGCGCTGGGTGCGCAGGAGGCTGACGCCCCACTCCTCGATGTCGCCGAGGTTCGTCTTCACGTTCGGCCCCGGGATGTTGTCCATGATGTTGAAGCCGCGCTGGTACTGCAGGTCCACCCGCGCGTCCGGGGTCTCGTAGGCGAGCATCGACAGGCCGAGCATGTCGGCGTCGCGCGGGCCGGTGAACCCGCTGCGCGTCGTGTAGCCGCTCTCGTAGGCGCGGCCGTAGCACGCCTTGGCGGCGAAGCCGGGGAGCGCCTTGATCTCGGGCGCGGCGCCGAGCGTCGCGCCGTCGAACGCGTAGTCGACGAGCAGGGCGGGGATGCCCGCCGCGCCGTTGACCTCGCGGTCGTCGCGGACGTTGGTCGGCACGCCGCCGGTGGAGGGCCGGCGCCCCGCCGAGAACCAGGCCGAGGAGCCGAACAGGTCCTTCACCGTCGCGTACGCCTCGTCGATGTACAGCGCGCTGTTCGCGGGGACGTGCCCGACCGTCCCGTCGAACGTCGTGTTCTGGCGGTCGGAGAAGTAGCCCGCCTGCGTCGCGCCCTGGTCCTGCATGCCCCAGGTCTTGTAGGCGAGCGCCCGGATCTTCATCGTGACGCCCTCGGCCACGTTGGCGTGCATGTTCAGGCCCAGGCGGTTGGTGAGCAGGGAGTCGTTCTTGATGCTGTTCGCGCTCACCGTGTTCCAGGTGCCGAACGTCATGTAGGTCGGCACGGTCGCGCGCAGGACGTGATGCATGACCCGCAGGTCTCCGCCGAAGGTCAGCCACTGCGGCTTAGCCTCCTCCGCGGCCGGGGCGGCCTGCTTCAGCGCGGCCACCTCCCTCGACAGGGCCTCCACCTTCTTGGCGAGCTCCCCGTCGTCCGCGCGGACGGACGGCGCGAGAAGCGCCAGCGCCGCCGCGGCGGCCCACAGACTCCGGCTAAGGTCACGCATATCTCCTCCTGAGTGGAACGGAGCGCGGGGGCGTCCGGGCTCCTGGTCCGGCCGTCCGGAGCCCCTCGCGCGACGACCGGGACCGCAACGGATCGGCCAACATATAAGCGATGACGCATCTGTTTACATTCATAATCGCGCATGTATCCGCGCTTGCGGCGCGCGTTCCCGCGTGCTATGATGGGCGCATGAAGGCGCGGATCGACGCGATGTTCGGGGCGTTCGCCGACTTCACGCGCCTGCGCATCCTGCACCTGCTGATCCACAAGGAGCTGTGCGTCGCCGGCCTGGTCCACTCCCTGAGGATCGCCCAGCCGCGCGTCTCCCAGCACCTGAAGGTCCTGCGCGCCGCCGGCCTGGTCCGCGAGCGCCGCGTCGGGAAATGGGTGTTCTACTCGCTGGCCAAGCCCGCCTCGCGCTTCCACAACCAGATCCTGTCCTGCCTGGGCGTCTGCCACCAGGAGGTGCGGGTCCTGCGCGTGGACTGCGACCGGATGAACCGGATGCTCGCGGCCGGCGGGGACCTGGGCGGCTATCGGCGCATCCCCGTCGCGCCCCCGTCGCGCGGCTTAGGACGGCGTGTTGCGATGAAGTCCTCCGGGCGCGCGCGAACGCGCCCGACGTAAAGGAGAGCCATGTACCCCGTATGGGAAGTCCCCCACCTCACCGCCGGGATGATCCTCGGCCTGATCGCCACCTTCCATCTGATGCCGGTCTACCTGTCGACCAGCGCGATCTGGTTCGCCGTCTGGCTGGAGGCCAAGTCCGTCCGCGAGAAGCGCCCGGCGCTGATGGACTTCGTCAAGCGCTACGCGCGCCTGGTGCTGGTGTTCTCCTACGTGTTCGGCGCGCTCAGCGGCGTCGGCATCTGGTTCTCGGCGACGGTCGCCGCGCCGCGCGCGATCTCCGGGCTGATCCACAACTACGTGTGGGGCTGGGCGACCGAGTGGGTGTTCTTCCTCATCGAGATCGCCGCGATCTACGTCTACTACTACACGATCGACAAGGTGGACGACGAGACCCACCTGAAGGTCGGCGGAGTGTTCGCGCTCGCGTCGTGGACGACGATGGTCATCATCGTCGGCATCCTGACCTTCATGCTGAGCCCGGGACGCTGGCCGCTCACCGGCGGCTTCTTCGACGGCTTCTTCAACGAGACCTACTGGCCCCAGCTGGTCCTGCGCACGACCGCGATGTTCGCGGTCGGCGGCGCCTACGCGGTGACGGTCGCCGCCGACGGCGAGGACGCGTCCGCGCGGGCCGAGGTGACGCGCGCGGCCGCGCTCCTGGGCATCGCCGGCGCCGCGCTCGGCGGACTCTCCTTCCTTTGGTATAGGGCGTCCCTGCCCGAGGCCCTGCAGGCGAACATGACCGCGCTGATGACGCCGGGCCTGCGCGGCGGGATGATCTGGCCTCCCGTGCTGATGGTCCTGGGCTTCGCGGCGCTCGCCGCCAAGCCGGCCGCGGTGAAGCGCTGGATGGGCATCGTCCTGCTGCTGGTCGCGTTCGACGGCGTGTTCGCCTACGGGCGCGTGCGCGAGCTGATCCGCAAGCAGTTCCTGATCCCGAACTACATGTACTCGAACCAGATCATCGGCGTCCCCCGAGCGCATCCGCCGGCTCGACGCCAAGGGCGCCGACGACGTCGTCCCGGTCCTCGACAGCCTGGGAGGCTTCCCCTATATGCCGCCCTTCGTCGGCACCGACGCCGAGAAGCGCGCGCTGGCCGAATACCTTCTCTCCATCTCGAAGTGAGGCGACCATGGACACCCCGACCCTGATCAAGCACCTGATGGACCCGATGGGCATGCCGTTCTACCCGGCCGTCTTCCAGCTCCTCATGGTGCTGACCTTCACGCTCCACATCCTGCTCGTCAACGCGACCGTCGGCGCGGCGGGTCTGGCCGTGTACGGACGCCTGGCCGGCGGCCCGTTCTGGGACAAGCTGTCGACGGCGATGGCGAAGACGACGACGATGTCGGTGTCGGCCCTGATCGTGCTGGGCGTGGCGCCGCTGCTGTTCGTGCAGGTGATCTACGACCCGTTCTGGTACGCGTCGAACCTGCTCTCCGCCGCGTGGGTGATCGCCTTCGTCTTCATCATGATGGCCGGATTCTCGGCGGCCTATCTGGCCTACCCGAAGCAGGGCGGCGCCGTCCGGCTCGCGCCCGCCGTCGCCGCCCTGCTCCTGTTCCTCGCCGCGGGAGCCCTGATGCACGGCTTCGGCTTCCAGGGTCTGCAGCCGGAGAAGTGGCTGGGCTGGTACTCGCGCGCCGGCGGCGTGGACGCGTCGGGGCTCAGGATCCACGCGTTCTCCTGGGCGCGCTTCCTGCACTTCATCATCCCCGCGCCCGCCGTGGCCGGGGTGGTCCTGATGCTGCGCAGCTGGTACCTGGAGCCGCGCGCCGACGCGGACCGCGCGCATCTCGACGAGGCCGCGAAGCTGGGCGCGGCGCTCGCGTTCTACTGGACGGTCGCCGAGTGCATCAACGGCTTCTGGTGGCTGATGGTCATCCCCGCCGACCTGCACTTCGCGACGGACTCGTTCCTGATGAGCTCGCTGGTGCTCAGCCTGCTGCTGTGCGCCTACTTCGCGCGCCTCACCTACTTCTCGCTGAAGCCCCAGGACGCCGCGCTGCCGTCGGCCGCGGCGATGTTCGTCGTCACGCTCGGGATGTGCGCGGCGCGCGAGACTCTGCGCATGGCTTATCTGCGCCGCTACGATTACTCGCCGCTCGGCCATCGCCTGGCCCTGGACTGGGGCAGCACCGCGCTGTTCTTCGGCACCTTCGTTCTGGGCTTGAGCGTGCTGTCCTACGTCCTGGCCGTCGCGTTCCAGTCCGGCCGGGTCGCCGGCCGCTGGACGGCGGGGCCGCGCATGCGCGCGTGGGGCAAGGCCAGCCTCGGCCTGCTCGTCGCCTGGGTCGTCGTCGTCGCCGGATTGGGCGTGGTCGTCACCCTGCGCAACCGCGGCCTGTAGCTCAGCCGGCGAGCCAGGAGGCCACGGCCTCGCGCCCGGGGATCCCCCCCGAGTGCACGACCTTGCCGTCCACGACGACCCCCGGCGTGCTCAGCACGCCGTAGCCGGCGATCGCCGCGGGATCCTCGACCTTCTCGACGCGCACCTCGACGCCCGCCGCCTTCGCGACCTCGGCGATCAGCGCGGCCGTCGCCTTGCACTTCGCGCAGCCCATCCCCAGCACCTTCACGTCCTTCATGCGGCCTCCCTCACAGAACGGCGTTGAACACGTAGCCGACCAGCAGGATCCCGGCCGAGACGATCCCGACGAACGCCGCGATCAGCTTCGGCTTGAGCACCTTGCGCAGGATGATCATCTCCGGCGCCGAGAGCGCGACCACGCTCATCATGAACGCCAGCGCCGTCCCCAGCGCCGCGCCTTTCGAGAGCAGGGCCTGCACGACGGGGATCACGCCGGCGGCGTTCGAGTACATCGGCACGCCGATCAGCACCGCCGCCGGCACCGACCACCACGCGCCGCGCCCCATCAGGCGCGCCAGGAACGCCTCCGGGACGTAGCCGTGGATGCCCGCGCCCAGGCCCACGCCGAGCAGGATGTACGGCCAGACCTTGCCGACGATCTCGCCCTCGCGCGCCCAGCCGGCGCGCAGGCGGTCGTCCCAGGTCATGCGCGCGGCGGCGGCCTCTCCGGCGTCGGCGCGCTGCAGCGCGCGCACCCAGTCCTCCAGATGATCCTCCATCCCGAGCGCGCCGATCGCCGCGCCCGCGGCGACGGCCACCGTCAGGCCGAGCGCGAGGTACAGCGCCGCGACCTTCCAGCCCAGCATGCCGAACAGCATGACCAGCGCGACCTCGTTGACCATCGGCGCCGAGATCAGGAACGAGAACGTCACCCCGAGCGGCACCCCGGCCTGCAGGAAGCCGATGAACAGCGTGATCGCCGAGCACGAGCAGAACGGCGTCACGACGCCCAGCGCCGCCGCCAGGACGTTGCCCGCCCCCAGGCGGCGGCCCGACAGCAGCGCGCGGGTGCGCTCCGGCGGGATGAAGGTGTGGACGACGCCCATCGCGAACACGACGGCCGACAGCAGGAGGAGGACCTTCGGCGACTCGAACGCGAAGAAGGCGAGCGCGCCGCCCGCGCGGCCGGCCCGGTCGAGGCCCGCGGCGCGCACGACGGCCTCGGAGAACGGGACCAAGGACGCCCACGCCGCGGCCCACGCCGCCGCGCCCGCCGCCAGCAGCGCCCAGGGGCTCACTACTTGCTCGTGTCGATCCCGAACGGGAGGTAGGCCGGGCACCAGCGGAAGGTCCCGGTCAGGATCGGCACCGCGCCGACCGCGCCCCACCAGCTCTTGAAGTACAGCCCGGCCCCGACGATCGCGACGCCCGTCACGATGCGCGCGACCCGGTCCGCCCCGCCCACGTTGCATTTCATCGCTTCCTCCGGTCCCGTCCATGTTGAGATGCGCGCCGGCTCATAAGGATTCACGAGTATAAGATAGAATCGCCCCAGATGCCGTCCGAGAAAGAGCTCATCGAGCGCAGCCGCAACGGAGACGCCGACGCGTTCACGGCGCTCATCGCGCGCTACGAGGACAAGATCTACCGCCTGGCGCGCAACGTGTGCGCCGGCATGCCCTCCGACGCCGACGACGTCTACCAGGAGACCTTCGTCACCGCGTTCCAGAAGCTCAAGAGCTTCCGCTCCGACTCCGACCTGGGCACCTGGCTGTACCGCATCGCGTCGAACCTGTGCTTCATGCGCTACCGCAAGAAGAAGAGCGAGCCCTTCGTGCCCCTGCTCGACCGCCCGCACTCGCACGAGGAAGGCGAGGGCCCGGCCCTGCGCGTCCCGGACAAGGCGCCGACGCCCGAGGAGCACGCGCGCAAGAAGGAGCTGACCGCCGCCGTGGCCGGCGCGCTGGCGCGCCTGCCCGTGGACTACCGGCTCGTCGTCGTGCTGCGCGACGTCGAGGGGCTGTCCGCCGAGGAGACCGCGAAGGTGCTCAAGCTCAGCGTCGCCGCGGTGAAGTCGCGCCTGCACCGCGGCCGCCTGTTCCTGCGCGACGAGTTCGAGAAGGCGTTCGCGCCGGGAGGGAAGCGGTGAGCCCCCGCGAACCCTTTCGCCGCGCCGCGCATCTCAACGGCATGGACCTGGAGAGGCTGTCCTGCCGCCGCCGCGTCGCGCTGCTGTGCGACTACCTGGACGGGGAGCTGCCGCCGCACCAGAGGCGCGTGGTGACCGCGCACCGGCGCTCGTGCCTGCCCTGCGGCAAAGTGCTCGAGAGCCTGGAGCGGACGGTCGCAGCGTTGCGATGCCTCAAAGGTCCGGCGCGCCCCCCGACGGCGGCGCGCCGCTGTCTGCGCGCGGCCTTGAGCCGCGCGGCGGCTCCGAAGACGCGGCGCCGCGCATGATCCAAGGAGGATCGCGATGGAGATGATCATCCGCTTTCCGGGCAACAAGAAGGTCTCCGCCGAGTTCGGCGGCTACACGGTGATGACCGACCAGCCGAAGGAGGCCGGCGGCGACGGCTCCGCGCCGGCGCCGTTCGACCTGTTCCTCGCCTCGCTGGGCACCTGCGCGGGCATCTTCGCGCTGAGCTTCTGCCGCAAGCGCGACCTCCCCGTCGACGGTCTGGAGATACGCCAGTCGGCCGAGTGGGACGACGCCGCGCACCGCGTCTCCAAGGTCACGCTCACCATCACGCTGCCGAAGGGCTTCCCCGAGAAGTACCGCGACGCGCTGGTCTCCACGGTGAACCTGTGCACGGTGAAGAAGCACCTCGCCGCCCCGCCCGCCTTCGAGGTCGCCACCCGGCCGTCCTGACATGGACCTCGAGCATCTGCGCCCGTACTTCCTGCCCGCCGCGGTCGCGGCGTACTTCGGCTGGCGCTACTGGAGCTTCCGCCGGGTCAAAGCCCGCCTGCCCGAGCTGCTGAAGCGCGGCGGCGTCGTCGTGGACGTGCGCTCTCCCGCCGAGTACGCGGGCGGGGCCCGGCCCGGCAGCCTCAACATCCCCGTGTCGGAGTTGCAGGAACGTTGCAAGGGGCTGGACAAGGCCAAACCGGTCATCGTATGCTGCGCTTCGGGAACGCGCAGCGCGCTGGCCGCGCGGGTCCTCAAGGCGCTGGGATTCCAGGAGGTCGTGAACGCCGGGCCCTGGACCAACGTTTTGGACGCCGACTGAAAACAGAGGTGCTCTCATGATCCACGTCCTGCTGACGTCCCTCCTTCTCGCCGGCCCGGCGTCCGCCCAGGACGCGTACACGACGGAGCAGCTGAAGGCCAAGTTCCCCTACGACCTCGGCGCCGCCGAGATCGACGTCGCCAAGTATCCGAAGAAGCGCCAGGACCAGTACGAGACGTTCAAGAAGACCTGCTCCCAGTGCCACACGCTGGCGCGCCCGATCAACTCTCCGCTGGTCACCGCCGGCGACTGGAACCGCTACGTCAAGCGCATGAAGGTCCGCACGAAGAGCGCCCCCCACGCGGACATCCCCGCCGCGGCCGCCAAGGAGATCGTCGACTTCCTGGCCTACGACGCCAAGGTCCGGAAGGTGGACGGCAAGGCCGCCTTCGACGCCGAGAGCGCCCGCCTGCGCTGCCTGTTCGCGAAGGTCTCCGCCGAGCGCAAGCGCGAGGGCGCCGCGTCCGACGAGCAGAAGGTCAAGCCGCTGCCGAACGACGCGGCGACCGGCGTCAGGCCCCAGCCCTGAGGCCGAGCGCCGCCGGCAGGCCGGTCCCCGCCGCGGCGACGGCGGCGGGCCGGCGCTTCAGCGCGGTCCCGTCCCAGTCCGACAGCCGGTACAGCGCCGCGTAGCGGAAGCCCGGCGCGGCGGCGCCCTGGCCGCCCACCAGCTCGGCGCCGCGGCGCGCGCCGTCGGCCAGCCAGCACGGGAGCAGGACGTGATACGGATTGCGCTCGATCTCGCCCTTGTGGAAGGAGAGCGCGGCGACGAGGTCGGCGGCGTCGGCGGCGGACGCCTCGACCATCAGGTTCGGGTCGGGAAGGGTGGACCAATACTCGGTCTCGGCGACGAGGCCGCGATATCCGGGACCCAGTTCCGCCAGGGCCGCGGCGCAAGCCCGGTTCACCTCGCGGTGCGTGGTGTTGGCGTCGTCGGCGTGCGGGTACAGGACGAGCGCGGGCGCCTCGCGCTCCACGACGGCGGCGAGGCCGCCCTCCGCCGGGGCCAGCGCGTCCCAGCCGAGGAAGGCGCAGGCGGCCTTCAACTCCAAGAGGCGGGCGGCGCGGCGGTCGCCGCGCGAGCCCAGCGTGACGGGGACGACGCCGACGCGCCAGCCGTGCTCGCGCTGGAGGCGCAGCGGCAACGTCCCGACGATGCACTCGTCGTCGGGATGCGGGGCCAGGATCAGGACGCGCGGGGCGTCCTTCTTCGGCGCAGGAACGGCAGCGGGAGCGGCCGTGCCGCGGGGCAGGCGCTCGGCGCGCTCGAGCAGGTCCGAGAACTCCCGGAGGAAGTCGCCGTAGGGACGGTCCATTCGTCGCATGATACCGATTTTGACCCGAGGCCTGAATCCTTTTCCCCGCCGCCGCATCCAAAGTGGTAGAGGTGAAGTCATGACGATCCTGATCCCGCTCCTGCTGGCCCTGAACCCCGCCGCCCGCGCGGCGGACTTGACCGCCGTGGTGGCCGCGGCCGTGGACCGCTCGCCCGCGGTGGCCGAGACCCGCGCGCGCCGCGCGCAGGCCGAAGCCGCCGGCCGCGAGGCGACGCTGAGCCGCCTGCCGCGGCTGTCGGCCTCCGGCTCGTTCACCCGCTCCGACGACCCCCTGTTCGCCTTCGGCGCCCTCCTTCAGGAACGCCGCGTCACCGCCGCCGACTTCGACCCCGCCGTCCTCAACCGGCCCGGATACAAGACCGCGGTGCACGGCGCCCTCGAGCTGGGCGTTCCTTTGTTCACCGGCTTCGCGCTGACCCGCGCCGGGGAGCTGGCCGGGCTGTACGCGCGGGAGGCCGACGCCTGGGGCGGCGCCGCCGCGCAGGAGGTCCGGCGCCGGACGATCGACGCGTACCTGGCGCTCCTGGCCTCACGGGACCTGCTCGCCGAGCTGGACGAGCGGCTGAAGTCGGCCGCCGCCGAGGTGGAGCGCGCCGAGCGCCTGCGCAAGCAGGGGCTCGTGCTGGGCTCCGACCACCAGGCCGCCCTGGCGATCCTGGCGGGCCTGCGCGCCCGCCGCGCGCAGGCCGCCGCCGAGAGCGCCGCGCACGGAGCCGAGCTCGCCGCCTTGCTGGGCGGGAACGCCCCGGAGACTTCGGGCGCCCTGGGCGCGTGGACGCCGCCGCTGGAGGACGACGCCGCGCTGGTCGCCGCCGCGCTCGCCGCGCGCCCCGACCTGCGCGCCGCCGACCTGCGCCGCGGCCAGGCGGCCGTGCGGGTGCGCGACGCCTCGGCGAGCGTGTCGCCGGTGGTGGACGCTTTCGCCGCCGTGCAGACGAGCGACGACGGCCTCGGGACCGGAGCCGCCGCCGCGCGGATGGTCGGCGTGCGCGCGAGCCTGCCCTTCGGCGACCCCGCCTATTTCTCCCGCCGCGCCCGCGCCCGCGCCGACGCCGAGGCCGCGGCCGACGCGCGCGCGTCCCTGGAGGACATGGTCCGCGGCGAGGTGCTCGCCCGCGCGGCCGGCGTGCGCGGCGTCGCGGCCGTCGCGCCCGAATTGGACGAGGCGCTCGCCCGCGCGCGCCAGTCGCTCGACGAGGTGCGGCCCCTCTACCGGGAAGGACGCCAGAGCGTGATGGAGGTCCTGCGCGCCGAGGAGGCCGTCGGCAAGCTGACCGAGGCGCGGCTCGACGCGCGCCGCCGCCTGCGCGCCGACTGGGCGGCGCTGCGCGCCGCGCAAGGCCGGTTGGACGACGACGCGGTCGCGACGCTCGGCCGCAGCCTGGAGGCCGCGCGATGAAGACCGAGGAAGGCACGCTGGGACCCGCCGGGAGGCTCGCGCAGTCGTTCGTGCGCTCGAAGCTGACCGTTCTGATCGCGCTGGCGGCGGTCGCGCTCGGCGCGCTGGCCGTGAACCGCCTGGCCCGGGAGGAGGAGCCGCAGATCTCGGTGCCGATGTTCGACGTGATGGTGCCCATGCCCGGCGCCTCCGCGCGCGAGGTCGAGGAGCAGCTGGTCGCCGTCGGCGAGCGCAAGCTGATGGAGATCCCCGGCGTCGAGTACGTGTACACGACGGCCCAGCAGGGCGGCGCGTTCTTCATCGTGCGCTTCAAGGTCGGCACCGACCCGGAACGCGCGTCCACGTTGGTCTTCGCGAAGACCGCCGCGAACATGGAGCTGCTCGCTCCCGGCGCCGGCCAGCCGCTGGTCAAGCCGCGCTCTATCGACGACGTGCCGATCCTGGCCCTGACGCTGAGCGGCGGCGGCCTCAATCCCCACGGCCTGCGCCGCGCCGCGGCCGAGCTGAGGCGCGTGATCTCCACGGTGGACGACGTGTCCGACATCGAGATCCTGGGCGGGCGCCGCCGCCGGTTCTCGGTCTTCTTCGACCCCGCGGCGCTCGCGCGCCGCCGGATGTCCCCGCTGGACCTCGCCGAGCGCCTGCGCGCGGCCAACAGCCGCCTTCCCGTCGGCACGCAGGACGCGCCCGACCGCGCGCTGAAGACCGAGGTGGACGCCTCGATCCGCTCGATCGAGGACTTGAAGTCGGTCGTCATCGGCGTGTCCGACGGCGCGCCGGTGCGCGTCGGCGAGGTCGCCCGGGTCGTGGACGGGCCCGACGACGACGAGCGCGAGGTCCTGATCTACGAGGCCGGCGCCGCCGCGCCCGAGACCGCCGTGACCCTGCAGGTCTCCAAGCGACGCGGCGCCAACGCGACCGCCGTCTCGCGCGCCGCCTTGGCCCGCGTCGAGGAGTACCGCAAGGTCCTGCCGCCGACGCTCAAGATCGCCGTCACCCGCGACTACGGCGAGACCGCGAAGAACAAGTCCGACGAGCTGCTGTTCCATATGCTGCTGGCCACGCTGTCGGTCACCGCGCTGGTCGCCGTCGCGCTCGGCCTGCGCGAGGCTCTGGTGGTGCTGATCGCCGTGCCGGTGACGCTGGCGCTGACGCTGATGGTGTACTGGCTGTTCGGCTATACGCTGAACCGCATCACGCTGTTCGCCCTGATCTTCTCGATCGGCATCCTGGTGGACGACGCGATCGTCGTCGTGGAGAACATCCACCGCCACTTCGCGATGCGCGACGGCCGCCCGCTGTGGCAGGTCGCCGTGGACGCGGTGGACGAGGTCGGCAACCCGACCCTGCTCGCGACCTGGGCGGTGATCGCGGCGATCCTGCCGATGGCCTTCGTCGGCGGGCTGATGGGGCCGTACATGCGCCCGATCCCGGTCGGCGCTTCGTTCGCGATGCTGTTCTCGGCCTTCATCGCCTTCGTCGTGTCCCCCTGGGCGTTCGTGAAGATCCTGTCCGCCTGGACGCCGGACGCGTCCCACGCCCACGCGGAGGAGGGCCGGCTCGACCGCCTGTACCGCCGGGTGATGGGCCGCCTGCTCGACGACGGCCGGGCCCGCGCGGGCTTCCTCGCCGGCACCGTGCTGCTGCTGACCGCGGCGCTGGCGCTGGTCCCGCTGAAGGCCGTCGTCATCAAGATGCTCCCGTTCGACGACAAGGACGACTTCGAGGTCGTGCTGAGCATGCCCGAAGGCTCCTCGCTGGCCGCCACGCGCGCGACGGTGGACGAGCTGTCCGCCGAACTGCGCAAGGCCCCCGAGGTCTCGCGCGTGGTCGCCTACCTGGGGCTGGGCGCGCCGTACAACTTCAACGGCCTGGTCCGTCACTACTTCCTGCGCAACGCGCCCGACCAGGCGGACCTGGTCGTCCAGCTCGCCCCGAAGGGCCATCGCCGCCAGAGCCACGCCGTGGCCAAGTCCCTGCGCGCGGCCGTCGCCGACGCCGCCCGCCGTCACGGCGCGCGCGTGCAGGTCGCCGAGGTCCCGCCGGGGCCGCCCGTGCTGTCCACGCTCGTCTTCGAGGTCTACGGTCCCGACGCCGGCAAGCGCGCGGACTTCGCGCGCAAGCTGAAGGTCCTCCTCGAGAAGACGCCCGGCATCACCGACGTGGACACCTACGTCCCCGATCCGGAGCCGCTCGACCGCCTGGTCGTGGACCGCGAGAAGGCCACGCTCAACGGCATCGCGCCCGTCCAGGTCGCGATGGCGGCCCGAGCCGCGCAGGCGGGCATCAGCCTGGACCTGGCGCACGTGGAGACCGAGCGCGAGCCGGTGGACATCCGCCTGCGCCTGCCCGCCGACGAGCGCCGGACGCTCGACGCCCTGCGCTCCGTGCCCCTGATCTCGCGCGTCGGCACGCCGGTGACCATCGGCGCTCTGACCAGGACCGAGCGCCTGACGCAGGACGCGACGATCCACCACAAGAACCTGCGGCCGGTGTCCTACGTGATCGCCGACGTGGGCGGCCGGACCGAGAGCCCGGTGTACGCGCTGCTCGACCTGAAGCCGCGCATCGAGGCGCTCGCCAAGGACTCCGGGATCGAGATGGAGACCTTCTACACCCGCCTGCCCGACGACCCCGCCAAGCCGGCGCTGAAATGGGACGGCGAGTGGCAGATCACCTACGAGGTGTTCCGCGACATGGGCGCGGCGTTCGCGATGGTGCTCCTGCTCATCTACGCGCTGGTCGTCGCCTGGTTCGAGTCGTTCACGGTGCCGCTGGTCATCATGGCGCCGATCCCGCTGACCTTGGTCGGCATCCTGCCCGCGCACTGGGCGATGGGCGCGTTCTTCACCGCGACCTCGATGATCGGCTTCATCGCCGGCGCGGGCATCGTCGTGCGCAACTCGATCATCCTGGTGGACTTCGTCGAGCTGAGGCGCCGCGAGGGCTTCACGCTGCGCGACGCGGTCATCGACGCGGGCGCGGTCCGCTTCCGCCCGATGCTGCTGACCGCCGCGGCCGTCGTCTGCGGCGCCGCGGTGATCCTGTTCGACCCGATCTTCCAGGGCCTGGCCGTCGCGCTGATGGCGGGCGAGGTCGCGTCCACGCTGCTGTCGCGCATGGCCGTTCCCGTGCTTTACTACCTGCTCAAGAGGAGAGAAGACAAATGAGCCTCGAACACAAGATCCGCGCCATCGCCGGGACCTTCATCCTGGCCAGCCTCGCCCTCGCGCACTGGGTGGACCCTCGCTTCCTGTGGTTCACCGCCTTCGTCGGCGCGAACCTGATCCAGTCCGCGTTCACGCGCTGGTGCCTGATGGAGGACATCCTCAAGAAGGCCGGCCTGGCCGGCCCCGGCGAGTCCTGCTGCGGCGGGAAGGACGGCTCCTGCCGCGACGGGAAGTGAGCGCCCGCGCTCAGGCGTCCGGAGTCGGGC
>JACQBB010000124.1 GCA_016194625.1 Elusimicrobiota bacterium
AGCGCGGGCCCTTGTAGAGGACGAACGCGAGGCCCATCGAGGACAGCACCAGGCCGATGACGGTGTACGCCAGCCACGGCGGGAGCTCGGCCTCCTCTCCCCCCTCGTGACCGGCCTTCGCGCCCTCGCGGGCCTCGGCCTTCGGGGCCTCGGCCGCGGCGGCCGCGGGCTCCGCCTTCGCCTCGGGCTTGGCCTCGGGCTTCGCCTCGGCGGGGATCGGGAGCGGCGCCGACGCCAGCGCGCCGGGCATCACGGCCAGGACCGGCTTGGGCAAGGCCCGCTCGACGAAGCCGTGGCGCGCCAGGCCGTAGCCGGACACGACGGCGAAGAAGGCCAGGATGGACAGCGGCACCGTGATCAGCGCCGGGGACTCGTGCGCGTGGTGGAACTTCTCGTGGTCGCGGTCGTCGCCCCAGAAGGTCAGGAAGAACAGGCGCGACATGTAGAACGCCGTCATCAGCGCGGAGAAGAGCAGGATCCAGAACATCGTGTGGTTGTGGTTCCACACCGCCGCCAGGATCATGTCCTTGGAGTAGTAGCCGGACAGGAACGGGAAGCCGGCGATGGCCAGCACCGCGATGAGCATGGTCACGAAGGTCAGCGGCATCTTCTTGGACAGGCCGCCCATCAGGCGCATGTCGTTGGTGTGCACCGCGTGGATGACCGAGCCGGCGCCGAGGAACAGGAGCGCCTTGAAGAACGCGTGCGTGGTCAGGTGGAACAGGCCGGCGGTGTAGCCGCCCGCGCCCAGCGCGCACATCATGAAGCCGAGCTGGGAGACGGTCGAGAAGGCCAGCACGCGCTTGATGTCGTAGCTGACCAGCGCCATCGAGGCGGCCAGGAACGCGGTGGCCAGGCCGATCCAGGCCGCCGTCTCCATCGCGATGGGCGAGGCCAGGAACACCACGTACAGCTTGGCGACCATGATGATGCCGGCCGCCACCATCGTCGCGGCGTGGATGAGCGCGGAGCCCGGGGTCGGGCCTTCCATCGCGTCGGGCAGCCAGATGAACAGCGGGAACTGGGCGGACTTGCCCATCGCGCCGAACAGGATGCCCAGTCCGGCGACGGTCGCGGCGGTCGCCGAGATGTAGCCGTTCGAGAAGAACTGGTTGATCTGCGTGAACTGGAACGAGCCGACCTTCGCGTAGATGAGCAGCAGCGCCAGGTACAGGCCGCTGTCGCCCAGCTTGGTGGTCATGAACGCCTTCTTCTGCGCCTCGCACGGGCCCTCGCGCTCGAACCAGAAGCCGATCAGCAGGTAGGAGGAGACGCCCATCAGCTCCCAGCACATGAAGGTCACCAGCAGGTTGCTGGAGGCCACCAGGCCGAGCATCGCGGCGGTGAAGAAGGACACGAACGCGAAGTAGCGCTTGTAGCGCTTGTCGTCGTGCATGTACGAGACGGAATAGACCTGCACCATCAGGCTGACCAGCGTGACGACGACCAGCACGACGGCGGCCGGCGGGTCGATGTACACGCCGATCGGCACGTCCATCACGAACGACTTGCCGGCCACGGTCGTCGCGAACGAGAACCAGTGCCAGTTGTGCTCGTAGGGCAGGGCCAGCGTCCCCGCGGCGAAGCTCCACAGGATGCTCGAGGCGATGACCAGGCACAGGCCCATCGCGCCGATGCCCACCCAGGGCAGCGGCGAGTGCGGGTCTTCCTTGGCCCCGAACATGACGATCAGGGACGCGGCGAGCGGGATGAGCGGGATCAGGTAGGCGTGTTCGATCATGGTTCAGCCCTTGAGGAGGTCGAAGTCCTCGACGTAGGTCGTGTCGGTGTTGCGGTAGATCGCCAGCAGCAGCGCCAGGCCGACGACGATCTCGGCCGCGGCGACGGTCATCGTGAAGACGGCGACGGCCTGGCCGACGGCGCCGGCCGGGTGCAGGAAGCGGTCGAACGCGGCCAGGTTTATGTTGGCCGCGTTGAACATCAGCTCGATGGACATCAGCACGCCGATGATGTTGCGCCGGGTCAGCGCGCCGAACACGCCGATCAGGAACAGCGCGGCCGACAGGGTCAGGTAGTGGGAGAGCGTGATCGTCACTGGGCGGCCTCCGGCTTCTCCGCGTGGGAGAAGAACACCGCGCCGAGCAGCGCGGCCAGCAGGACGAGCGAGACCAGCTCGAACGGCAGCAGGTACTCGCCGAGGAACAGCCTGCCGATCGTCCGCGTGGACGGCGACGCCGGCGCGGCGGCGAGCTGTCCGGCGTACGAGCGGGCGATCTTGAGCAGGCCCACGCTCGAGATGCCGCAGATGAGGAGCGCGGCCATCCAGAACTCGTTGACCTGGCGCAGGTGCAGGTCGGACGCGCGGCCCAGGAGCATGACGACGAACATCACGAGCACCGCGATGCCGCTGACGTACACCATGATCTGCGCGGCGAACAGGAAGTCCGCGCCGAGCAGGGCGTACAGGCCGGCCACGCCGGCCAGCGACAGGCCGAGGAACAGCGAGGAGTGGACGGTGTTGCGGTGCAGGACGACCGCCAGGGCGGACGCCAGCACCAGTGCGGACAGCGCGTAGAAGGCGATGGTCTCGATCATATCAGCTCCGGCGCGGCTGGACCTCGTGGATGTTGACCTGGCCTTCCGGGTCCTTGAAGTCCTTGGCCTTGGAGTCGTAGTACTTGCCGACGTAGGCGAAGCCCTGCTTCCAGCAGCGCACCATCTCGTCGCGCTTCGTGAAGACGACCTCGTAGTCCAGCGAGTGCCAGACGGACTTCGGCTTCGTCGGGCAGGCCTCCTCGCACAGGCGGCAGAAGTTGCACTTGCCGAAGTCGATGGAGTACCAGGCGACCTTGGCGATCTTCTTGCCCGCCTCGTTGGTCGCGTTCTCGAGCGCGATGCAGTTCGACGGGCAGGCCTTCACGCACAGGTTGCAGGAGATGCAGGTGTTCTCGTCGAAGAGCAGGGCGCCGCGGAACTTCTCGAACGGGACCAGCTTCTCGTCGGGATAGTGGATCGTGACCGCGGGCTTGAACATGTAGCGCAGCGTGATCCAGTGGCCCTGGAGGATGGCCTTGGTGGCGCGGTAGATGCCGGAGAAATATTTGATCATGGGTTATTTGAGCCAGAAGGCCAGGTACAGCCCGGCGAACAGGATGTTCGCGAAGGACCACGGGAGCAGGAACTTCCAGCAGTAGTCCATCAGCTGGTCCACCCGGAAGCGCGGGAGCGTCCAGCGCACCCACAGGAACACG
>JACQBB010000125.1 GCA_016194625.1 Elusimicrobiota bacterium
CAGGGCGTGAAGCCGTCCGACTTCAACAGCTACGGCGCGCGCCGCGGCAACCACGAGGTCATGATGCGCGGCACCTTCGCCAACATCCGCATCAAGAACCTGATGCTGAAGGACGTGACGGGCGGCTACACCATGCACGTCCCCACCAAGGAGCAGCTGTCCATCTTCGACGCGGCGATGAAGTACTCGGCCGCGAAGATCCCGACCATCGTGGTCGCCGGCAAGGAATACGGCACCGGCTCCAGCCGCGACTGGGCGGCCAAGGGCCCGGCCCTGCAGGGCGTGAAGGCGGTGATCGCCCAGAGCTTCGAGCGCATCCACCGCTCGAACCTGGTCGGCATGGGCGTCCTGCCCCTGCAGTTCAAGGACGGCGACTCCGCTCAGTCGCTGGGCCTGACCGGCTTCGAGACCTTCGACATCGTCGGCCTGGGCGCCGTCAAGCCGCGCGCGATGCTCACCGTCCGCGCGACCGACGACGCCGGCAAGACCAAGGAGTTCCCGGTCATGTGCCGCATCGACACCCCGATCGAGCTGGAGTACTACCGCTACGGCGGGGTGCTGCGCTACGTGCTGGGCCAGATGCTCGCCGGCTCCAACAAGCAGCCCGTCGCGGCGTAACGAACGGACCGACGGACAAAACGAGGGTCGCCCGGAAGGGCGGCCCTCTCTTTTTCAGCCTGGCACGCGATTTAATCACCGACTATACTACGCGAATGCGACGGCATCACATGGCATCGCGGCTGTCGGCTTCGATCTCTGCGGGACTCATCTTTCTAATGCCCCCCTCCATGTGCTTTGCCTCTGGCGGAATCACCGTTAATAGCAAAGACCTTTCCACTCCTTATGAGAAAGAAGGGCGATTTGTCGCTTTTCCGACGATTGTAGGCGGTGTCGTAGGGTTTGTTCCGGGCGCAATCATCGGCTCCCTCGCCTGCATTCCTCAACACCCATACGGGTTTTGCGTCACGAAAAGCGGAATTAATGGACCCCGATATCTATTCGATGCATCAAGGACCGCTAAACCCGTCACAGCAGAATCCAAGCAAGTTCCCTGAACTGGTGCCGGCACCAGTTCGCTCTGTGAATAGCGTGGATAAGTGGACAACCCGTCCGACGGTATCAGTCGCATGAAGATCCTCTCCAAAGCGGCGTTCGCCCTCGGCGGCCTGATTCTCGTGGGATCCGGGCTGGCGTTCGTCGCGCCGAAGCATCTGTATCGCGGGCCGATGAGTGAACCCGCGAAGTGGGAGCCGACGACGGAGCGCGCGGCGATCGTCTCGGAAGCGCGGAAATTGGAAGGGCTGTGGTACGACCCCGTCCAAGGCTACTTCCACGATATCGGCGGGAAGCTGGGCTTCATCGTGTGCATGGACGTGCCGCGGTTGGCGTACCGCAACGCGGGAACGTCGCTGCGCCGGCTCCTGGAGGCCGACTACGCGGCGCATCCCGACCATTACGGCAAGCGCGACGGTCGCCCCGGCGACCCGTACTTCGACCGCCGTGCGCGGAACCTCCACGCCTACTGCAAGTTCAACGGCTGTCTGGACATGGCGGGGCCGCCCGAGCCCGGCGACGTGGTGTTCATGAGCCGCGGGCCGAACGGCTGGATCTCGCACATCGCCCTGGTGAGCGAGACGGCGCCCGACGGGAGCTACCGCGTCGTCGAGGCTTCGCGCGACGAATGGTACGTCACGCGCGAAGAGGATTCTCGTAAGATGTTCGAGCGCGGCTGGACGTTCCGCGGATTCGGCCGGCCGCTCAGGAGACCCGATGCCTCGGAATGAACGACGGACCGGCGGCTGCGCCTGCGGCGCGGTCCGCTACCGCCTGAAGGCCGCGCCGATGCGCGTGCATTGCTGCCACTGCCACGCCTGCCAGAAGCAGACGGGCGGGGCGTTCGCGATCAACGCGATCGTCGAGACGGCGAACATCGCGCTGACGAAAGGCCGGCCGGTCGCGGTGCCGGTGCCGCGCGAGCACGGGCCGCACGAGATCTATCGGTGCCGGCGCTGCCAGACGGCGCTGTGGAGCGACTACGGCCGCAAGCCCGGCGTGCGGTTCCTGCGGGCGGCGACGCTCGACGACCCGCACGCGCTCAAGCCCGACATCCACATCTTCACGCGCGCCAAGGTCCCGTGGATCGAGCTGACCGACGGCAAGCCCGCCTTCCGCGACTATTACCGGACGAAAAAAGTCTGGCCCAGAGCCGCCTACGCGCGTCTGCAGGCGGCCCTCGGCCGGTCTTGAGCGGCGGCGCGGCTAATCCGCCTTCGGGCGGTCGACGGGGTGGCCGGACTCGACCCAGCCCATGATGCCGTCGGACATCACGCTGACGTCCTTGTAGCCGGCCTTCGCGGCGCGCTTGGCGGCCTCGTGCGAGGCCATGCACTTCGGGTTCGCGCAGTAGAAGACCAGCCCCTGGCTCTTGTCGGCCGGGAGGGTCTTGGCCAGGTCGAACTTCTTGTAGTTCGACAGCAGGACGGCGCCGGGCACGACGCCGTACTTGGCGCGCGTGTCCGCGTTGTTGGCGTCCAGGACGACCGGGGGCTTCTCGGACTTCATCGCGGCGGCGAGGTCCTGGGCGCCGATCAGCTTGAACGGGTCCGTCTCCGGCGCCTTCTTGGCGTAGGAGACGACGGCGAGCGACGACAGCAGGGCGAGGGTGAGGAGCTTGTTCATGGGCCCAGTGTAGCGGCGCCGGGGCGCGGCGTCAACCCGGACGGCGTCAGCGCGGCCCGGCGGGCGCGGCGCGGCGCGGACGAGGCCGTACACGCGCCGGGCGTCGGGGATGCCGACGAAGGACGGCGGCGCGGGACGCCGTCCGGCGCGGTCGGGGAAGGCGGCGGGGCCGGCGCGGGCGAAGACGACGGTGCCGCTGCCGTCGCCTTTCTCCTCCAAGGTCACGGGACCGAGCGCGCGCGGATCCAAGCGTCGGCGAAGAAGCGGCCGACGATCAGGTACAGGCCCACGCACACGAACGGCACGCCCCACAGCCGGAAGAACCACGGCGCGCCCGAGCGGAACACCATGACCTCCCAGAAGATCGCGAACCCGCCCCACAGCAGGCTGAACGGGATCATGAGCGCGTCGCCCAGGACCAAGCGCAGGCCCTGGGCGGGGCGGCCGCTCCACAGCAAGGTCTCGTCGCCGCCGAGCTCGGCCGAGATGACGCGGGCGGAATCGTCCATGGCGGGAGTATAGACCCTGCTGACGGAAAAGTCACGCCGACTGACGCTGGCGCCAGTCGGCGTGTCTCTTAATACCGCACGGCGTCAGTGCGCGGTCTTCGGGCCTTTCTCCTCCCGCACCACCTTCCCGTCCTCCAGCGTGACGGCGCGGTCGCACTCGTAGCCGAGCGCCAGGTTGTGCGTGGTCACGACGACGGCGAGCCCTTTCTCGGCGGCGAGTTTTTTCAGCAGCGCGAACACCGCCTCGCCGGTGTGCTTGTCGAGGTTGCCGGTGGGCTCGTCGGCGATGAGGACTTTGGGCTCCACGATCAGAGCCCGAGCGACCGCGACGCGCTGCATCTGGCCGCCGGACAGCTCGTGGGGACGATGGCCGGCGCGGTCGGTCAGGCCGACCAGCTCTAAAATCTCGGCCGTCTTCTCGGGGTCCGGACGCAGGCCGAGGAAGGTCAGCGGCAGCTCCACGTTCTCGGTCACGGTCAGCGTGGGGATCAGGTGGAACTGCTGGAAGACGAAGCCGAGCGCGCCGCGCCGCACCTCGACCAGCTCGTCCTCGCTCATGCCGGAGACGGACTTGCCGCCGATCTCGAGCGCGCCCTCGGTGGGCGCGTCCAGGCCGGAGAGCAGGTTGATGAGCGTGGTCTTGCCGGAGCCCGACGGCCCCAGCACCGACAGCGTCTCGCCGGCGCGGACCTCGATGTCCACGCCGTCGAGCGCCTTCACCGTCTCGGCGCCGCGATGGTACCAGCGCTTGAGCCCTTTACCGCGGATGACGACGGTGCTCATGACGCGCCTCCTTCCCGGATCGCTTCGACCGGGCGCATGGACGCCGCGCGCCAGGCCGGGTACAGCCCGGCGAAGAAGCCGAGCACCACCGCCCCCGCCACCGCCTCGGCGGCCAGAGCCGGCGTGATGAGGACGATCGAGCCCGACACGCCCATGTCGGCCAGGCGCTTGATGGCGGATTCGACGAGCCCCGCGCCCAGCCAGGCGACGAGCGCGCCGACCACGCCGCCGGCCAGGCAGATGGCCAGCGTCTCCAGCCAGATCAGCTCGAACACCGAGCCCGAGCGCGCGCCGAGCGCCTTCATGATGCCGATCTCGGCGGTGCGCTCGTACACGCTCATCAGGATGGTGTTGATGACGCCGATGAGCGCCACGATGACCGCGATGACGGCGACCGCCGCGATCATCATCTGGGCCGTCCCCACCAGGCTGATGAGGGTACTCTTGACCTGCTGGAGGCTGACCACCTGCACCTCGGGCAGCTTCAGCCAGCGCGCCTCGAAGTCGCGCATGCGCACCGCGTCGAACTTCTTGAGCTTGATGCCCAGGATGGTGAGCTGGCCCGGGCGGTTGAAGAAGGCCCGCGCCGTCTCGATGGGCAGGAACACGGTCCCGTCGTCCTGCGTGCCCGTGCGGTCCAGCACGCCGACGACCTTGAACGCGTGGCGCTCCGCCGCGGTCTTGCCCGACGGCGTGATGGACGCGTAGAAGACGTCGCCGACCTTGCGCTGCTCGTACTCGGCGGCCTCGTAGCCGATGACGACCTCGTCGCGGCTCTTGTCTTCGAACCAGCGCCCGCCGTCGTAGCCCGGGCCCTGCTTGAAGGCCAGCCACGGCTTCATCACCGTGAAGCTCTTCGGGTCCACGCCGCTCAACACCGTGAAGGACTTGGAGGAGTCGTCGCGGATGCCGCCGGCCTCCTTCTCCGCCACGCCCACGAACACCGGCGTGATGCTCTCGATCTCCGGGTCCTTGGACACCTTCGCCATCGTGTCCCCCGGCAGGTAGAGCAGGCCCGTGCCGCCCTTCATCATCATCGTCGCCGCCTCGTACGGGCAGCCCTTGGCCATGATCATGACCTGGAAGCCGAGCATGTTGATGCTCTTGTCGATGGCGCCGCGGTAGCCCAGCATGAAGCCGCCCAGCGAGACGGCCACCGCCACCGCCAGCGCCACGCCGGCCACCGTCAGCGCCGTGCGCACCAGGCGCCGGCGCAGGTTCTTCACCCCGAGCGCCGCGTAGCGCAGCATCGGGAACGGATCGCGTTGATAGCTCATAAGTCTCCTATTTGAACTCCACGGCGGTCGCCAGCAGCTGATAGCCGCCGTCGTAAGGCACCAGCTGGCCCTCGACGAGCGCCTTGCGCCCGTCGCGCTTCTTGGGCGCGTTCATCGCGATCTCCGCCAGCTCCACGCGCAGCGACCGGTCGCCCGAATAGAAGTAGAAGTAGCACCCCATCGAGGTGCACTGCTTCGTGATCGTGTCCTCCAGCGCGATGATCTTGTGGAGGTGGTCCTTCGGGTGGTCGAGCGCCTCGGCGACCGCCACCTTCGGCGCCCCCGTGAAGGCGCCGTACACCAGCGGCATCTTCATGTAGCGCCACAGACCGACGGCGCCGGCCAGCACCACGACTCCGCACAGCATCAGGATCTTCTTCATTTTTTGACCTCCGGCGCCGCGGCCTTCGCGGTCGCCTGCTGGGCGCGCTCGAAATACGGCTCGAAGCGGCGCCCGTAGACGAAGATGTCGAGCAGGACCAGGTTCTTGCGGATCCCGCGCAGGGACGCCTCGTAATCCGCGCGTCCGTCGGCGCCCAGGCCCTTGGGCTCGCCGATCAGGGCGACGCGGTCGGTCTCGTTGCTCGCGTCGGCCGGCGGCACGACCGCGTAGTAGTCGTGCTTGTAGAAGTCCGCCAAGGTCAGCCCCTCGAACTTGGCGCGGAACGCCTTGTCGCGCAGCGGCTTGGCCGCGGGGCTCTCCAGGCGCTGGAAGAAGAACTTCTGGATGGCGGCCGTGGCCGGGTCGGCGGCCAGGAAGACCTGGATGACGCCGCCCTGTCCCGGCACGTTCACGCCGTGCACCACGCCGATCTTCTTCTTGCCCGCGAAGACGGCGTACACCGTGTACGGCGTCTCGTAGGTCTCGTAGATCGGGTCGAGCTTGCCGCCGATCCGCGCCGGCAGGCCCGCGAACGCGGCCTTCCCGTCGGGGAGCTTGGTCAGCTCCTTGAGCTCTTCCCGGTAGCTCGTCATCTCCGGGAACAGGTACTTCAAGTCCTCGGCCGGATTGCTCAGCGTGCAGCCGATGGCCGCCCACGCCCCCGACGGGGCCGCGGCCAGCAGCGCCAGCGCCAACGCCAAAGTCTTCTTCATCGTCTCCTCCTCACCAATAACGGTAGTACTGCAGCGTGACGATCGCGGAGCGCTTCCCTTCCCGGCGCTCCGTCTGCTCCTCCAGCGCCAGCTTCACCCACTCGAGATGAGAGCTCGCGACGTCGTTGTGGAAGTACCAGGACCCTTCCAGGATCGCGGACGCGTCCGCCGCGGGCCCCGTCATGTCCTTCCAAAGGCGGCGATACTGCGCCGACAGTCCCCAGCGCCTTGAGGCACGGAGGTAATCGAGCTGATGGAGCTGAGAGAAAACGCCGTCGGTCGCGTCTCGTCCCCCACCGAGCTCGCTGGTCCAGGTCACCGCTCCACCGGGACCCGGTCGAGTGATCCTCGCGTCGACGCCGATCCGTTCGGTTTTGATCGCCGTCGATGCCAGCCGTTCGCCGTCGAGGACCGACACGCCGCCCTCCAAGCCCTGCTCGGACCGCCACCGGTTGCCCAGGCTCACGCGCGCCGCCGCGAGCCCGCTCTGGCCGCGCCACTTCAGGTCGTAGCCCGACCCCGCGAGGTAGTACGCGCCGTAGTCGAAGTCCCGGTTCAGCGAACCGTACACCCCGCCCATCCAGTCGCGCTCGTAGCCGAAATCCGCCTCGTTCGACAGCTGGAGCAAGGTGCCGTGCGTGTCGGTCGCCTGGTTCAGCCCGAACGGCAGGTAGAAGCGGCCGACGCGCGCGTTCACCCGGCCCAGCGGCCCGAAGAAGTCCGCGTAGGCGTTGTGGTGCTCGGTGCGCCAGCCCGGATGCGTCATCCCCTCCATGTCGTTGGGCGCCTGCGCCCAGCGGTCGCGGCGCACCAGACGCCCCTGGAAGTCCACCGACGCCCAGGTGGCCGTGTCCGAGGAGAACTTCTTCTGCGCCTCGAAGCCCGCCGACTGGCGGCTGGCCGTCGTGAAGCGGTCGGCGGAGAACTCCGACATCAGCTCCTTCTTGAAGCCGAAGTTGTCCGTGAAGAAGGAACGAGCCTCCGCGGGCGCGGGGGCCGGCGCCGCGCTCAGGCCGGCGAACGGGTCCGGCCCGGCCGCGAGGGCGGGGATGGCGAGCAAAGACGACAGCATGGCGGCGAACATGAGACCTCTCGAGGATCGGACGGCGGACGCGCGGACGGGCGCGTCGGGACGGCGCGCGGCTCTAGACGAGCACGGCCGGGGGCGAGAGGCCCGAGTGGACGGCGAGGAGGACGGCGGACGGAGCGCGCGGCGCGTACGGCGCGACCGCGGCGGACACGGAGAGCGGGGCGGGGACGACGGCCGCGGCGGAGACCGCGAGCGCGGCGGGCGCGGAGACCAGGACGACGGCCTTCTCGGCCGCCGGCGCGAGGTGGCAGCACTTGCCGGGCTTCTGCGCCTTCTTCGGCATCGGGCAGGAGGAGCCGCAGCACGAGGGCCGGGCGGCCCGCGCGGGCGCGGGAGCCCCCGCGGCGGCGAAAGCCCCGAGGGAGAACAGCGCGACGGCGAGCCGGAACAGGCGGGTCATGTCTTTCCAGGCCGAACGCAACGAAGCGGCCTGAATCCAGTATACACCCGGGACCCCGGAAAAGCAAAGGCCCACGCCGGTCAGGGCTTGGGCGGGACGGGCCAGGTGGCCTTAACGGCCTTCAGGATGGCGTCGGAGAGCGAGCGCGCGGAATCCTCGAAAGCCACCGCGTCGGTCGAGTCGGAGCCGGACCAGACCACGCGGCCGTCGCCGACGAAGACCAAGCGCGCGGACACGCCGAGCCGGCCGCTGACGGTGTAGGTGCGCGGCTCGCGGCGGACGATGTGCGTGGTCTTGTAGCCGGTGATCACCTGCTGGCGCGTCTCGCCCCAGGTGCCGTCGGGGTTCTGGACGCGGGTCGTGCGCTGGGCGTAGATCGGGTCGGTGCGGTCGTCCACCACGTCCACGTTCGCCATCCGCGAGCGCGGCTCGGACAGGTCGGTGATCTGGCCGAACAGCAGCGCGTCCACGCCGAGGCGCTCGCCGAGCGCTTTCGCGGTCTTCGGGTCGAGCGTCCCGGAGAACTTCCGCTCGGCCAGCACCTTGGCGACCTGGTCGCGCTCCACCAGGTCGTAGCCGACGTTCAACAGCGACTGCTCGAAGGCGCCGGTGACGATGTCCCCCGAGCCGCTCCGGCCGCGATAGTCCTTGAAGCCGATGACCGCCACGCGCTTCACGCGCTTGAAGTCGAAGTTCCGGTTGACGGCGACGTTGGCGGTCGCGCAGGCGGCGAGCGCGGCGGCGGCCAGGACGGCGAGCGGTCGAAGCCTCATGTCCCTCTCTTACGGGCGAAGCGGCGGCGCGTTCAGCCCTTCTTCAGCTTGAAGCGGGTGATCCGGAACCGGTGCAGGTTCAGGTCGGACCGGCCGCCGACGACCAGCTCCGCCATCGACTTGCCGACGATCGGCGCGAACTTGAAGCCGTGGCCGGAGAAGCCCGCCGCGACGAAGGCGTTGGGCAGGTCGGGCAGGCGGTCGATGATGAAGTCGTCGTCGGGCGTGTTGTCGTACCAGCACACGTGGCCCTCGAACTCGGTGAAGCCGGCCAGCTCGGGGATGAACTTCTTCAGGAACGCGCGGCCGCGCTTCTCGAACTTGGGCGTCAGCTCGCGCAGCTCGCCGTGGTCGGCCTTCTTCACGACCTGTCCCTTGTGGTGGTCGCCGATCTTGATGAAGCCGTGCAGGTGCACCGGGAAGCCGTAGAAGCCCTGCGACATGCTCGCGAAGACGGGGAAGTGCTCCGGGCGGTAGCGGCCGCGGTTGGACAGCGGGCGCAGGAAGATCTGCTCCTGGCGGGTGACCTTGATCGGCAGGCCGTAGCTCTTGAGCAGGTCGCCGGTCCAGTAGCCGGCGGCGAACACGAACTTCTCGGCCTCCCAGGTCTTGCCCGCGGAGTCCTTCAGCGCGCGCACGCCGTTCTTGTCCTTGACCAGCGAGACGACCTTCACGTTCGAGCGGATGCGCACGCCCTTGCGCTGCGCGATGGACGCCGTCGCCGCGACGCCGCGGTTGGCCCAGCACATGCCGCCGTCCGGGTGGAACAGCGCCCACTTGAAGGCCTTCGGGTTGTACATCGGGTACTGGCGGCGGACCATCGCCGGGTCCAGGCGCTCGAAGCGCACCTTGCGCTCCTTGAGCACGGCCATGCTGTGAGCCTCATAGCCGTTGTCCTTGGCGGCGAACTCGAGCACGCCGTTCTGCTGGAGGATGGTCTCCTCGGAGAGCGCGTTCAGCTCCAGCCACAGCGGGAGGGCCTTCAGCGCCATCTCGGTGTAGAAGGCGTCCTTGCCGTAGGTCAGGCGGAACACGCGGAGATGGTCGCCGGACGCGGCCCACTGGTTGGGCACGTCGTACTGGTCCAGGACCGTGACGGACTGGCCCATCTGCGCCAGGTGCCAGGCCGTCTGCACGCCCATGATGCCGCCGCCGACGACGATCACCGAATTCTTGACGCTGCTCATCGCGAAAACCGCCCCCCGATGCTGCGCGCGACGCTCTCCGGCGGCGTGCCGTGAGCCACGCGAATCCACTTGCCGCCCTCCGCCTGCGCCGCCTCGCCGAGCGCGACGTCCGCGGTCACCACCGTCGCCTTGCCGCCCGTGGTCCAGGCCCGCGCGCGGACCCGGTCCAGGATCAGGTCGTCGGCGGCCCCGTCCCGCGCGAAGGTCACGCGCAGGTTCGCGGGCCCGCCCGGCAGGCGGCGGAACGCCCCGTCGAAGAACACCTCGACCTCCACCGCCGGCCCGGTCTCCTCGCACATCAGCGCGAAGACCGCGACCAGACGCTCCGTGTCGGCGTCCTCCTGGGCCTGGTGCGCGGAGCCGCCGTAGCCGTAGGCGGTGCGGACCAGGTTGGTGCCGTCGACGCAGAACAGTCTGGAGGCCATCGTATGATTTTTGGCGCGGCCCCGCTAGCTTAGCAAACCGAGTTCTGCTAGACTCGGCGCATGAAGACCGCCATCGCCGCGCTCGCCGCCGTCCTGCTGCTGTCCGCCTCGGCCGTCCTCGCCCACGAGGGCGAGGCGGGCCGCGAGAAGTCCGAGAAGGAGCATTTCGCCGAGATGAAGGCCGGGATGCTCAAGGACGTGGACGCCCAGATCGCCGCGCTCCAGAAGTACCGCGCCTGCGCCGCCGACGCCGCCGACCACCTCGGGATGAAGAAGTGCAACGAGGAGAAGGAGGCCGCGATGAAGGGGATGTGGAAGGCGAAGAAGGCCGAGCGCCTCCAGAGGATCGAGGAGCAGCAGAAGCGGCTGGACGAGGAGAAGGCCAAGCTCAAGCAGGAAGACGCCAAGCCCTGACGCCTTTGGGGCCCGGGGCCCGAGGGCCCTTGACGGGTCATGTCCAGGTCTTTACACTGGGCGTGACCCGTTCCTCTTATATGAGACCCGCTCTCGCCGCCGCGCTCCTGATCGCCGCCGCGCTGATGCCGACGGCGCACGCCGACCCCGGCGACGACGGCCGCGACGCCCCGCTCGGCACCCGGTCGCCGGCGACGATCGGCTGGCGCGTGCCCCCCGCCACGCTGGGCGGCTCGACGCCGCCGCGCGCGCTCAAGACCGCGTCCGCGGACCTGCTGACCCGCGCGCGCAAGGACCTGACGGTCGAGCCGGACTCCAAGTTCAAGTCCGACGCCCTGGCCGCCCTGGCGGACCTGGAGGACGGCGCCGCCAAGCAGGCACCCGCCGACCGCCAGGCCTGGATCGACGCGCACCTGGGCACGCTCAACGAGACGGTGCGCACCGCCGGCCCCGACGCGCCGCGCGGCGCGCTGGTGAAGGCCGCGAAGGCGGCCGCCAAGCTCGACGCCGCGGCCGAGCGCTGGGACGACTCCCGGACGCTCGCCTCGAAGGCCCTCGACTACGACCCCGACGACCGCGACGCGCTGATCAGCCGCTCGCAGGCCTCCTCCGGCCTGGCCGACTTCGCCCGCGCGTACGCCGACGCCGAGCGCGCCGCCAAGCTCGCGCCGGACTCGGCCGAGGCTTACACCGCCCGCGCCGCCGCCGCCTACGGCCTGGGCAACTACCTGCAGGCCGTCGAGGACGCGCGCCGCGCGCTCGCCCTCGACCCCGAGGACAAGACCGCCTTCGCGCTGATGAAGCTGTCGGA
>JACQBB010000158.1 GCA_016194625.1 Elusimicrobiota bacterium
AACGCGGGCGACCGCACCGGCATCCAGTTCGACATGACCGCGGGCGCGTCGCGCATCCTGACGCCGGCGAACAAGCTCACCGCCTCCTACACGCACGGCATGAAGCACGCCAGCCAGGCCTTCTGGGCCTACTCGCGCGAGGCTGTCGACCTCTCCGACCTGTGGCTGACCGGCAAGGGGACCTTCGTGATGACCTCGGGCGGCCTGCGCTACGACCACTACTCGCGGCCCGACCCGTCGGTGAGCGCGAAGACGCGCCGCGACACCATCTGGCGCCTGGCGCTGACCGGCGGCGCGCCGCTCGGCCTGGTCCACCCCTACCTCAAGGACGTGCTCGCGACGCTCAACTACGAGTACTACCAGGCCACGTCGAACCTGGTCAACTACGCCTACACGAACAACAAGATCTCCGCGCTGCTGACCTGGCGCTGGGAGGTCGGCCTGTGAACGGAGACACGGAGAACGCCATGAAGACCACGCTCGCCCTCGCTCTCGCCCTCGCGCTGGCCCTCCCGGCCGGCGCCGCCGCCCCGTCCCTGTCCCAGATCGGCGCCGCCGCCGCCGTGCGCGGCGCGGTGAAGGCGATGGCCCCCGGCGCCGCCGTCGGCCGCGTCATCGGCTCCGGCAAGCCCTTGTTCCTGAACGACCACGTCGTCACCGACGCGGACGGCCGCCTGCAGATCCTCCTGCTCGACGAGACCGTCTTCACGCTCGGCCCGAACGCCGACATGGTCCTCGACGAGTTCGTCTACGACCCGGCCACCAGCGCCGGGAAGGTCTCCGCGAGCATCTCGAAGGGCGCGTTCCGCTTCGTCACCGGCCAGGTCGCGCGCAAGACGCCCGAGAACCTGAAGGTCAAGCTGGCCGTCGGCACCATCGGCGTGCGCGGCACCGTCGTCGTCGGCGAGACGGGCCCGAAGGGCTCGCTCGTCATCAACGCCGGCGCGGCCCCGGGCAACAACGCCGACGAGCCCGCGTCCGCGATCGTCGTGGAGAACGCCGGGCGCCGGACCTACTCCAACCGCAGCGGCGAGGGCATCCGCGTGCTCCCCGACGCCCCGCCGGCGCCGCCGGCCGAGATGCACGGCGACCTGGACCGCATCAACGGCATCCTCTTCCCCAAGCCCGACCGCCAGGCCGGCCGCGGCGCCCCCGAGGACTCGGCCTCCAAGGGCTCGGGCCACGACAAGGGCAAGGGCCGCGACCTCGCCGCCTCCGACATCGCCGACCTCGGCCAGGTCTCCGAAGGCAACGCGCTGCAGACCAACGCCAACCAGCAGGGCTTCGGCGTGCCGAACGGGAACTCCGACTGGTCGCAGATCGCCAAGCTGACCGGCACCGGCTCATACAGCGGCAACGGCACCTGGACCTGCTCGGGCGGCGGCTGCTCCGGCTCGTCCACGTTCAACTTCAGCCTGAACACGAACTTCAAGTCGATCACCGGCGGCAGCGTGCAGCTGATCACCACCTCGGGACTGACCGGCTACATCGGCCCGGTCAACCCGAGCACGAGCCTCCTCAGCGGCGGCCAGTTCCCGGCCACGGGCAACGCGACCGTGAGCAACACGAACAGCCTGCTCAGCTACTCGAACACGAACTTCAACGGCACGAGCTTCCAGTTCATCAACAGCGGCGGCGTCGCGGCGAAGGACGTGAAGGCGAGCCTGACCTACTTCGACTCCTCCTCTTCCATCAGCGGCACCGGCTCCGGCACGGGCACCCGCCCCTGACGTCCGGACGACAGGGACAGCGCCGCCCGCAGGTTCCGCCGGGCGTCGGGGTGACCCGGCGCCCGGCGGATCGTTTCCCGGTAGGCGGCGGCGGCCTCGCCGTAGCGGCCCAGGCGGGCCAGGGTGTTCCCCAGGTTGAAGGAGGCCTCGGCCAGGGCGGGCGCCAGGCGCGCCGCCTCGCGGTAGTGCGGCAGGGCCGCGGCGAGACGGCCCTCGTCGCTGAGCGCGTTCCCCCAGTCGTGATGGGCGAGGGCCTTCGTCGCGGCGTCGGCGTCGTATAGCGCGCGCCGGAACTGCTCCTCCGCCTCGCGGCGGCGCCCCGCCCGGGACAGGACCAGGCCCAGGTCCACGCGCGCCTCCGCGCGCGCGGGGTCGGCGCGCAGGACGGCCTCGAACTCGGTCCGCGCCTCGTCGAGCCGGCCGCGCTCGAGCAGGAGGACGCCGAGCCCGTGACGGGCGTCCGCGTCGCCGGGGGCCGCGGCCAGAGCGGCGCGGTACTCGCGCTCGGCGTCCGCCGCGCGGCCCAGCCGCGCGAACGCCCGCGCTCGGCCGGCGGGCGAGCGGTACGCCGCGGCCGCCTCCTCCCAGCGCCCGCGGCCGGCGAGGTACGCGGCCCATCCGTCGGCGAGCGCCGGCGAGGCGGGATCCAGACGGCAGGCGAGGGTCAGCTCGCTCTCGGCCGTCGCGCGGTCGCCGCGCTCGGCGGCCGCGATGCCCAGGTTCGCGTGGAACCGGGCGTCCTCGGGAGCCGCCGCCGCCGCCTGAGACCACAGCGCGACCGAGTCGCGCCAGGTCGCGGCCTGGCGCGCGGACAGGAGCGCGAGCGCCAGGACGACGGCCGCGAGCAGCCCCCACATCTCGGCGCGCCAGCGCCGGACGGCGGGGACGAAACCGGCTCCCGCCAGGACGGCGATGGGCAGGCACGACAGGTTCGAGTAGCGGTCGGCGGCCAGGTGCGGGCCGTACTTCACGAATCCCAGGACGGGGAACAGCGCGGCCGAGTACGCGGCGGCGGCGGCCGGGCCCGCGGGGAAGCGGCGGCGCCGCAGCCACGCCGCGGCCAAGACGGCGGACGCGGCGAGGCCGCTGAGGACGAAGCGCGGCTCGAGCGGGTCGAGCGCGAACGGCATGCGGTAGAGGAAGCACAAGCCCGTCGGCCACAGCGTCTTGCGCGCGTAAAAGGCGAGGCCGAAGCCGAGTTGAGCGAGGCGCTGCGCCGGGCCCCAGATCGCGGCCGACGCGGCCAGCTCGCCCCCCGCGCGCGCGGCGAGGACGCCGGCGACGCCGAACGCCCCGGCGAGCGCGAACAACGACCGCTTCTCCGATATGCGCGCGGCCAGGTCGCGCGGCGAGGACAGGCGCCTTAGCGGATACCAGTCGAGGACGAGCAGGACGAGCGGCAGCGAGAGCATCGTGCCCTTGGCGAGCAGGGCGAGCAGCAGGAAGCCCGCCGTCCGCGCGATCGGCCGGCCCGGGCGCAGATAGGACAGGACCGCGGCCAGCCAGAAGAAGTCGCCGACGAGCTCCCGGCGCTCCGACGCCCACGCGACGGCTTCGGTCCGGAGCGGATGGACGGCGAACAGCAGCGCGGCGACAAGGGCGCCGGGAGCGTTCTCCTCCTCGCCGCCTCCGCGCGCGAGGACCAGCAGGCGCAGAGCGACGAAGTAGAACAGCGCCGCGCTCGCGCCGTGCCACAGCAGGCTCTGCAGGTGGTAGCCGCCGGGCTCCATCCCCCACAGCGCGTGGTCGAGCGCCAGCGTCAGCCAGGCCAGCGGCTGATAGACGCTCTGGAGCGTGTTCGTGGCCATCCAGCGCAGGTTCTCCCACCCGAAGCCGCGGAAGTGCGGGTTGTCGAGCAGGTAGACGGGGTCGTCCCAGGCGACGAAGCCGTTGCGCAGGACCCCGGAGAAGACGAGGAAGGCGGCGGCGAAGACGAGGAACGGCGCGACGCGCGTCAGGCGCGGGCGCTCGACCGCCATGTCAGGCGGGACGGCGCGCGACCGCGAGCAAGGAGGTGCCGCGCGTCAGGTCGGCGCGCCGCAGCCAGGCGCGCTCCACGGCGCCGAGCGCGCGCAGGGCGGCGTTCGTCCCGGGGCCGACGCGCGGGAAGGAGACGCCCTCGCCGGGCGCGCGGACGCGCCGGCGCGCGGCGGGCACCAGGTACGAGAAGATCGCGGTGCAGCGCTCGACCCGCAGGCCCGCGCCCTCCAAGACGGCGCGCAGCGCGGGGGCGTCGTAGCGGCGGCGATGGCCCAGGCGCTCGTCCCAGGCCGACCACAGCGCCGGGTCGGCGGGGACGGTGACGCACAGCGTGCCGCCGGGGCGCAGCAGCCCGCGCAGGCGGCGCGCCAGCGCGGCGTCGTCGGCGTGCTCCAGCACGTCGAGCGCGGAGACGAAGTCGAAGGCGGCGGCGTGGTGGTCGAGCCAGGAGACGCGGCCGGAACCCAGCTCGGGCGCGAGCGCGCGGCGCGCCCAGTCGCCCTCGTCCCACGCCCACACGCGCAGGCCGCGCGGCGCGGCGGCCAGCGCGCGCACGAAGCCGCCCTCGCCGCAGCCGTAGTCCAGGACGGCGCGCGCCCCGGCCGGGACCGCGGCCAGCGCCAGGCGGTAGCGGTGGCGGTGCCAGAAGTAGCCGGGCGGGACCGACTCCAGGTGCTCGCGCAGGGGGCTCACGCGCGGCCCCGGGCCCGGGACGCCTTCACCGCCGCCATCCCGTAGCCGGCCAGCGCCAGCGGCGACATCTTCGGGCGCCCGCCCAGGCGCGGACGGCGCGCGACCTTCACGCTCGCGACGCGGTACGGGCCGGCGGCCAGCGTGGCCGCGAGATGCCGGAACGGCGGCGCGGCGAGCAGGTCGTCGGCGACGGACGCGCGGAAGGCGCAGTAGTTGCCGTAGGGCAGGTCGAAGCCCAGCGCCAGGCGGAACAGCGCGCGATAGACGGCGTAGCCGGCGCGCCACCACGCCGGCTCGGCGCGGCCCGCGCGCTCGGCGAAGACGACCTCGTGCGAGTCGAGCAGGGCCAGCATCGCCGGGAGCGCGGCCGGGTCGTCCTGGCCGTCGGCGTCCATGGCCAGGACGGCGTCGGCGCCGGCGGCGCGGGCCCGGCGG
>JACQBB010000159.1 GCA_016194625.1 Elusimicrobiota bacterium
GCCAAGAATCGACCTATATGTTAGTTATCTATGGTGCCGCCGCAGTCAGTCGTTGACGACGACGACGTTCCCGTTGGTGATCATGATCGCCGTGGCGGGGTTGAACGTCGGACTACGGAGGTCACCGCGGCCCTGTCTCAATCTCCGACGACCGTTTTGCACGCCGCGCGGCGCCGCCGCCTCCACAAAGTCCAAGTCCAAGTTCGCGGCCACGGTGCTGCTGCCGCGGACGGCGTTCCCGGCGCGGTTGGAGGGCGACGCGCGGGTGCGCCGCGACAGGGAGGTCGTCGCCTCGCAGGCTATTGCCGGCCTTTACGCCGAACAGAGGCGTCGACGCCGAGGCCGCGGCTGCTTCAGCCTGCACGACGGCCCGCCGTACGCCAACGGCCACATCCACATCGGCCACGCCCTCAACAAGGTGCTCAAGGACGCGACCGTGAAGGCGCGCGCGCTGATGGGCCACGCGACGCCCTACACGCCCGGCTGGGACTGCCACGGCCTGCCGATCGAGACCGCGCTCCTCAAAGAGATGAAGATGAGCAAGCGTGGCGTCACCGACGTCCCCAAGTTCCGCCGCGACGCCGGCGCCTTCGCCCAGCGCTTCATCGACCTCCAGCGCGAGGAGTTCAAGCGCCTGGGCGTGCTCGGCGACTGGCCGCACCCGTACACGACGATGGCCAAGGGCTACGAGGCCAAGATCCTGCGCGCGTTCCGCCTGCTCGTCAAGGAAGGCCACGTGTACCGGGGCCTCAAGCCCGTGCTGTGGTGCGTCACCTGCGAGACCGCGCTCGCCGAGGCCGAGGTCGAGTACAAGGACAAGACCTCGCCGTCGGTGTACGTCGCGCTGCCCGTCGTCGAGGGGGACCTCAAGGGCGCCGAGATCGTGGTCTGGACGACGACCCCGTGGACCCTGCCCGCCAACCGCGCCGCCGCCTTCCACCCGAACCTGGATTACGTCGAGGTCGAGGCGGAGGTCGCCGGCCGGAAGCGGCGCCTGATCGTCGCGAAGGCGCGGCTCGAGGCCGTGCTGAAGGAGACCGGCGCGGCCGGCGGCGCCGTGCGCGGGACCTGGAAGGGCGAGCACGTCGTCGCCAAGGCCAACCGCTACGCGCTCCCGTACGAGACCAAGCCCGGCGAGACCGCCCGGCCACGGCGAGGACGACTTCCACACCGGCCAGCGCTACGGCCTCGAGATCCTCAATCCCGTGGACGGCTCCGGGCGCTTCAACGAGAGGGCGCCGCGCTGGGCCGGCAAGAAGATCTTCGAGGAGGGCAACCCCGAGATCGTCGCCGACCTGCGCGCGCGCGGCTGGCTGCTGGCCAAGAAGGACATCGCGCACTCGTACCCGCATTGCTGGCGCTGCAAGAACCCCGTCGTGTTCCGCACGACGGAGCAGTGGTTCCTGAAGCTGTCCGAGGCCCTGCGCGGGCACCTGCTGTCCCAGATCGACGCGACCAAGTGGGTCCCGCCGGAGGGGCGCACGCGCATCGCCGCGATGGTCGGCAACCGTCCCGACTGGTGCCTGTCGCGCCAGCGCGTCTGGGGCACGCCGATCACCGTCCTTTATTCGGCGAAGACCGACGAGCCCGTGCTGGACGACGCCGTGCTGGAGGCCGTCGAGAAGAAGGCCGCCGCCGACGGCACCGATTTCTGGTTCGAGCGCTGGGGGGAGGTCCTGACGCCGAAGGACTGGCCCTTCCTTCCGGCCCATCCGGCTTTGAAGGACGGCTTCCGCCGCGAGACGGACATCCTGGACGTCTGGCTGGACTCCGGCGTGTCCTGGCTGTCGGTGCTCGGCGAGGACAAGGTCGCCGACCTGTATCTGGAGGGGTCCGACCAGCACCGCGGCTGGTTCCAGAGCTCGCTGGTGATGTCCACCGCCCTGCGCGGCCGCGCTCCGTACAAGGAAGTCCTGACGCACGGCTTCGTGCTGGACGAGAAGGGCCGCGCGATGCACAAGTCCGCGGGCAACGTGGTCGCCCCGCAGGAAGTGATCGCGAAGTGGGGCGCCGACGTGCTGCGCCTGTGGGTCGCGCTGTCGGACTACCACGACGACGTGCGCATCTCCGACAAGCTGATGGAGGGCCCGGCCGACTCGTACCGCCGCGTGCGCAACACGCTGCGCTACCTGCTCGGCAACCTCTGCGACTTCGACCCGGCGAAGGCCGTCCGCTTCGAGGCGCTCCCGGAGATGGAGCGCTTCATGCTCCACCGCCTGGCCGCGCTCCAGGCCGAGGTCTTCGCCGACTACCGCGAGTACCGCTACCGCGCCGCCGCGCGCCGGCTGGTGGACTTCTGCGCGTTCGACCTGAGCGCCTTCTACCTGGACGGCACGAAGGACCGCCTGTACACCTTCCGCGCCGACTCTCCCGAGCGCCTGGCCGCGCAGACCGTGATGGCCGAGGCGCTGAAGCTCCTCTGCGCGCTGTGGTCGCCGGTGCTGTCGTTCACCGCCGACGAGGCGTGGCGCTCCTGGGCGCACAAGCCGGCGGAGTCGGTGTTCCTGTGGGACCTGCCCGCGCCCGACGCGCGCTGGACCGACGCCGCGCTGGCCGCGCGCTGGGAGAAGGCGCTGGCGGTGCGCGGCGTCGCGCAGAAGGCGCTCGAGGAGGCGCGCGCCGCCAAGGTCATCGGCGCCTCCCTGCAGGCGAAGGTCGTCCTGCGCGGGCCGGCCGAGGCGCTGGCGCCGCTCGCGGGCCTGAACCTTCCCGAGTTCCTCAACGTCTCCGAGGCCGCCGTCGAGACCGGCGGCGCCGAGGTCGCCGCGGCGGTGTCCCCGGCCGCCGGCGCGAAATGCCCGCGCTGCTGGCGCTGGCAGTCGGACATCGGCGCGACGCCGTCCCACCCGGAGCTATGCGCTCGCTGCGCCCGGCAGCTGTCCTAGCCCTGCTCGTCGCCGACCGGGCGACGAAGCTGTGGGCGATGGGGCCGCTGCGCCTGCGCGGCCCCATCGCGGTCCTCCCGGGCTTCGAGCTGTCCTACGCCGAGAACACCGGCGCGGCGTTCGGCATGGGACACGGGGCCAACGGCCTGTTCATCGCGGTGTCGGTCGTGCTCAGCTTCGTGCTCATGCGCCTGCTCGCCCGGTGGCCGAAGGACGACCCGTGGCTGCAGGGCGGGGGGACTCTGGTGCTGGCCGGCGCGCTCGGCAACCTGTACGACCGCGTCGCCTATGGGTTCGTGGCGGACTTCCTGTACGTCCACCACTTCTCCGTGTTCAACGTGGCCGACTCGTGCATCACCGTCGGCGCGTGCCTGCTGGCCTGGGGCCTGCGCGACGAACCCCGCGCCCAAGACGCCTGATCAGGGCATCTTGACCATCGCGTAGTTCGCGCCGAAGAACGCGGCGCCGCCGATGGCCGCCCCGAGGATCGCTCCGCCGGGGCCGAACAGCGAGCCGATGAGCAGGCCCAGGATGGCGCCCACCGCGCCCGCCCGGAGGTTCGCGGAGGTCTCCTTGCTCATGCTGTCGAAGATGCCCTCCTTCTTCTTCGGGTTCGGGTCGGCGGAGGTCCCGGGCTTCATGCCGGGGGACGGCGGCACCGTGGGGCCGGCGAGAGGGCCCGTCGGCGCCTTGGCGCCGGCGAGGAACTCCAGGCAGGCCTTGTGGACCGGTTCGGAGAAGCCGGCGGTCGCGCTCGGCGGCTGCGGCGCCGACGTGGCGGCGCCGCCGGTCAGGCTCGCGGCGGTCTGGTCGAGCTGCGACCGGGCGTTGCCCGTGCCGCCCATCTCCTTGGCGTTCTGCGAGTCGGCCGCCGTGCCTTGCGCGGCGGCGGTCTTGAACGGCTTGCACAGGTCCGCCTTCTCGTCGGGCCCGAGGCTCTTGAAGACCTCGGTGTCGCGCTTGGCGGCGATGGTCCGGTACTTCTTGAGGACGTCGGCGATCTTGGCCGGATCCTTGCCGGCGGCGGCGAGCTCCTTCTCGTACGCCGCGCGCTCCTCGGCCGTGAGGGCGGCGGCCTCCCGGGCGCTGAGGCTGGTCGGGGCCGGCGCGGGCGTCCCGCCGGGGTTCGCCGGGTCGGGGTTCGGCGCGGCGGCGGAGCCGGAGGCCTTGAGCATCGCGCGGTACTTCGCGGTGATCGCGTACGCCTTGCGGGACTCGGCGGCGGCCGGGTGGCCGGCGTCCTTGGCCAGCGGCAGCATCTCCGCCTCGTAGTCCTGGCGCGCGTTGTCCTTCGTGAGCTTGTAGCCGGCGGGCTCCTTGCCCTTGACGATCTTCTCGAGGCCGGTCAGCTGGGCGCCGGTGATCTCGACGATGTTGAGCAGGAAGGCGTCGATCGCCGCGGGGTCCTGCTTCGGGGCGAGCAGCGCGTAATCGGCGCGGAACTCCTGCGGGAGGCCGGTCTTGCCCAAGAGCTCCCGGTACTGCGCGGCGACCTTCGCCTTGTCGGCGTCATCGGCCGTGGAGTCCTTCATGCCGATGTCGTAGATCGAGCGCTCGGTCTCCGACAGCCAGGCCTTCTCGCGCTCGGTGAGCGGGACCAGCTTGCCGACCGGGGCGGTGGCCGGCTGCTTGCCGGCCGGCTTCTTCCCGGCGGGCTTCTTGCCGACGGGCTGCTTGCCGGCGGGCTGCTTGCCGGCGGGCTGCTTGCCGGGCTTGGCCGGCGCGTCGGCCGCCATCGCGGCGGGCGCGGACACGATGACGACGTAGCCGAGGGGGGTGAGCTGGGCGTCCTCGTTGACCGTGAAGGTCTTGTCGGAGCCGGGCAGGACGATCGACTGCGCGCCGTTCGTCACCTTGAGCGAGTAATGCGAGAGCTTCGTCGCGTAGTGCGTCTTCGACGACTTGCTGGTCCGGCCGGTCCGCGGGTCCTTGTAGTCGTACTCGGCGGAGGCTCCGCGCGCGAACTCGTAGAGGGGGGCGGTGCCCTGCTTGACCTTGCTGCCGCACTCCGACCAGCGGCACCACACGTCGTGGCGCTTGCCGGCGGCGTCGACGAACCACACGGGGCGCCAGGTGCCCCAGGGCTCCTCCACCGTCGTCCACTTGGGGAGGTCGTTCGCGGGCGCCTTGCCGCCGGGCGCGGCCGAGAGCGGGCCGTTCAGGCACAGGATGGCGGCGAGCGTGATGACGGGGATCCGCATGTGGGGCCTCACTTGCAGGGGGGTTCCTCGGATATTATAAAGAGAGTAACTTGGGGGGCGGTTTCGCGCAAGCCCCCGAGGGCCCAGAGACGCCTAGGCCCTAAGACCTATCCAGCAGGGCGACCAGTTCGACGTGCGAGGTCTGCGGGAACAGGTCCACCGGCTGGACGCGCTTGAGCGAATAGCCGGAGTGGCACAGGAAGCCCGCGTCGCGCGCGAAGGTCGCCGGGTCGCAGGAGACGTATACCAGGCGCCGCACGCGCTTGTCGGTGAGGAAGCGCCGGACCGGCTGGGACAGGCCGATCCGCGGCGGGTCGACGACGGCGGCGACCTCGCTGGTCAGCTCGGAGGCGAGCTTGGGCAGGACCGACTCGGCGCGGCCGGCGCGGAAGCGGGCGTTCTTGACCCCGTTGCGCTCGGCGTTGCGGTAGGCGTCCTTGACCGCGTCCTTGTTCTCCTCGACGCCGACGATCTTGGGGAACAGGTCGGACATCCAGAGCGTGAGCGTGCCGACGCCGCAGTACAGGTCCAGGCCCATCGGGAACCTGCGGCCGCCGTCGCGGACCGCGGCCTTGGCCTCGTCGTACAGGACTTCGGCGGCGGGGGTGTTGACCTGCAGGAAGGCTCCGGGCGAGACCGCGAAATGGAAGCGGCCCATCGTCTCCTCGATCTCCCGCGCGCCCCACAGGCGGCGCCAGGTGTCGCCGATGACGACGGAGGTCTGCGCCTGCTGGACGTTGATGTGGATGCCGATGATCTCGGGGTGGCGGGCGCGCAGCTCCGACGCGAACGACTCGCGGTCGGGGAACTCGCCGCGCGTGACGACCAGCGCGACGATCGCGCGGCCCTCGGCGTTGGTGCGGATGTAGAGGTGGCGCAGCCAGCCCTTGCCGGTCTTGCCGTCGTACATCGTCCAGCGCTTGGCGACGGCCAGCTCCTTGACGGTCTTGGCGATGCGCCAGGACAGGTCGGGCTGGATCGGGCATTCCTTCAGGTCGACGATGGTGCGCGTGCCGGCGGAGAAGAAGCCCATCACCGGGCCGTGCGGGCCGTCGCCGAACGGGAGCTGGACCTTGTTGCGGTAGCCCCAGGGCTTGGGCGCGGCCTTCGTCGGCAGGACCAGCGTCTCGGCGTCGGCGAACTTGCCCAGGCGCTTCACGCAGTCCACGACGACCGCGCGCTTGTGGCGCAGCTGGGCGTCGTAGGCGAGGTGCTGCCAGTCGCAGCCGCCGCAGGCGGGGCCGGGGCGGTTCGGCGCCGCGTGATGCGGGCAGGGCGGGTCGACGCGCTCGGGCCCGGCCGACAGGACCTTGCGGATGCGCGCGCGGGCGAAGTTCGCCTTGGTCTCGAAGACCTCGACCTCGAGGCGGTCGCCGGGCGCGGCGTGGGGGACGAACAGCACGCGGCCCGAGCCTTCGGCCCGGGCCAGGCCGTCGCCTGCCGGGGCCATCGCCTCGACCTTCACCGTCAGGATCTCGCCCGCGCTCATGGGCGGCATCGTACCAATTTTATAGAATGAGCGGGTGAGGACCTCCCGGACGCTCGCCGCGCTGGCCGTCGCCGCCGCCCTCGGCGCCTGCGTCCCGTATCCGGCGGAGCTGCTGCCGGACGACGGGCGCGGTTCGAGCCTGCCGAAGATCGTCGAAGGCGTGTACCCGCCGCTGGACCCCGGCGCCAACGAGAACGAGAGCCTGCATTTCAAGGTGAAGGCCTACGGGGCGGACGTCGCGAAGACCGTCTCGGATTCGTGCGAGGCGTCGTACACGCGCATCATGAACGACACCGGGCTGTACTCGTTCCAGCCGCGCGGGACCTACCAGATCGTCGTGTACGGCTCGCAGGACGAGTACCGCAAGAAGACCGGCCAGCCGGACTGGTCGTCGGGCGCCACCGTCGGCAACGCGATCTACACCTTCTACTCTCCGGCGCTCGACGGCGTCCTCGCCCACGAGATCACGCACCTGATCTGGTACGAGTTCATGAACGGCCGCCTCACCGACCAGCAGCGCTGGGTCAACGAGGGGCTGGCCGTCTATCAGGAAGCCAAGGCGCGCAACCGCGGCCAGGAGCTGTTCGCGGGAGCCCGCGGGACCCTGCGTTCCGCGGCCGTCCCGATCGACCAGATGATGAACCTGGCCCCGAACTCCGAGCGCGCCTACGAGGCCAGCCTGTGGTACGCCCAGGCCGAGGACATGATCCGCTTCATGATCGAGCGCGGCGGGCGCATCGGCTTCGGCCAGTTCCTCGCGGCGATCCGCGACGGGCAGGGCTTCGACCAGGCGGTGTACGCGGGCTTCCCGGGCCAGTGGCGCACGCTCTCCGACTTCGCCGCGGACTGGAAGAGGAGCCTCGAATGAGCGCGCGCGCCGCCGCGGACGGCGTCCAGCGCGTCGTCCTGCCCGTGCGCGGGATGCACTGCGCGTCCTGCGTGGCGAAGGTCGAGGGGGCGCTGACCGGCCTGCCCGGCGTCGAGCAGGTCAGCGTGGACCTCCCGTCCCGGACCGTCTCGGTGCGCTTCGTGCCGAGCCCCGGGCGCCTCGAGGTCAAGCACCTGCGCCGCGCGATCGAGAAGGCCGGCTACGACGTGCTCGGCGTCAGCGAGAGCCGCACGCAGGCCGAGTCGATCAGCCTGCTGTCCCAGCAGGACGAGCAGAGCCGGCTGATGACGCGCATGCAGGCGGCGCTGGTGTTCTCGGTGCCGCTGATGGCGGCGAGCCACCTGGACCTGTCGCCGTACACCGCGCTGCTCCTCGCGGTGCCCGTCCAGGTGTGGGGCGGCTGGCATTTCCACGAGGGGCTGGCGCGCGCGTGGGTGCGCCGCCGGGCGGACATGGACGCGCTGGTGTCGGTGTCCACCTGGGCCGCGTTCTTCTATAGCGCGTACGTCGTCCTCCTGCCCGAGACCCTGCCGCCGGCGGCGCGCATGACGCAGTGGGACGCGGTCAGCGGCCTGGTGATCTTCGTGACGCTCGGCCGCTGGCTGGAGGCGCGCACGCGCGGCCAGACCAACGAGGCCGTCGTGAAGCTGATGCGCCTGTCGCCGAAGACCGCGCGCGTCGTGCGCGACGGCCAGGAGAGCACCGTGCCCCTGCGCGAGGTCGCCGTCGGCGAGACCGTGCGCGTGCGCCCCGGCGAGCAGATCGGCACCGACGGCGAGGTCGTCGCGGGCCGCTCGACCGTCGACGAGGGCCTGCTCACCGGCGAGAGCCTGCCCGTCGAGAAGGCGCCCGGCTCGCGCGTCTGGGGCGGCACGCTCAACAAGAACGGCGCGCTCGAGCTCAAGGTCCTGCGCCCCGGCGACGAGTCCGCGCTCGCGCGCCTCGTCGAGTCCGTGCGCGAGAGCCAGGCGACCAAGCCCAAGATCCAGCGCTACGTCGACAAGATCGCCCGCTGGTTCGTGCCGACGGTGATCGGGCTGGCCATCGGCGTGGCCGCGGCCTGGCTGCGCTGGGGCCCCGAGCCGCGGATCCTGCTCGCGATGACCTGCTTCGTGTCGGTGCTGGCCTCGGCCTGCCCGTGCGCGCTGGGCCTCGCCACGCCGCTCGCGATCGTCGCCGGCATGGGCCGCGCGGCCGAGATGGGCGTGTTCATCCGCAACGCCGATATCCTCGAAGAGGTCGGCAAGCTCGACGTGGTGCTGTTCGACAAGACGGGCACGCTGACGCTGGGGCAAGCCGCAGGTCGCGGGCACCATCGTCGTCAGCGGCACCGAGGACGAGATGCTCGCCTGGGCGTGCGCCGCCGAGGAGCGCTCCGAGCACCCGTTCGCGGCCGCGATCATGGCCTTGGCGCGCGAGCGCAAGGCGAAGGCGCCCCCGGTGGACTCGTTCGAGGCCCTGCCGGGGCGCGGCGTGATCGTGCGCTCCGGCGGCCGCGTCGTGCGCGCCGGCAGCCTGCCGTGGCTGCGCGAGGAGGGCGTCGAGCTGCCGAAGGACGACGCGACGCGCTTCTCCGAGGCCGGCTCCCTGCTGGGCGTCGCCGTCGACGGCCGCCTGCTCGGCGCCTACCGCATGGAGGACACCCTGCGCCCGTCGGCCGCCGCCGCGGTCAAGGCGCTGAAGGACCGCGGGATGGAGGTCTGCCTCGTCTCCGGCGACCGCAACGCGGCGGCCTACCGCGTCGCCGAGCAGGTCGGCATCGGCAAGGTCTTCTCCGAGGTCCGGCCCGAGGAGAAGGCGGACATCGTGCGCCGTTTCCAAGAAGAGGGCCGCAAGGTCGCGATGGTCGGCGAGGGCTTCAACGACGCGCCGGCGCTGTCGCACGCGGACGTGGGCGTGGCGCTGGCCGCGGGCACCGACGTGGCCATCGAGTCCGCCGACCTCACGCTGATGAACCCGGACCTCACCTACCTGTCGAAGGCGATCGACCTCAGCCAGCGCATCCGGCTCGTCATCCGGCAGAACCTCGCCTGGGCGTTCGTCTACAACCTCGCGCTGATCCCCGTCGCGGCCGGCGCGCTGTACCCGAAGTGGGGGATACTGCTCCGCCCCGAGTACGCCGGCGCCGCGATGGCGCTGAGCTCGATCTCCGTCGCCTTGAACTCGCTGCGCCTGAGGAGAAAAGATGTCTAAGACCAAGAAGGAACCGCTGATCTACGGCTACAACCCCGACCTCGCGCTCTCCGGCGCCGACGCGCCCCTGCCGCCGATCGAGACCTGGCCCAACCAGTACAAGGGCTACGAGATCCGCATCGACGTCCCCGAGTTCACCTCGGTGTGCCCGAAGACGAAGCTGCCGGACTTCGGCTGCGTCACCGTGCGCTACCTGCCGAACAAGGAGTGCCTGGAGCTGAAGAGCTTCAAGTACTACATGCTCGGCTACCGCAAC
>JACQBB010000160.1 GCA_016194625.1 Elusimicrobiota bacterium
TGCGCCGCCGCGGGACGAGGCGCGAGGACGAGCAGTGACAGCGAGAGCACGAAGGAGTTTATGGGAGCTCCTTCCTCATACTTAACAGGCGTGTCAGACCTTGTCAAGATTGCCCGGATGCATTATCCTTGCGGCATGGCGCGACTCCTCATCATCGAGGACAACGGGGACTTGCAGCAGCTGCTGAGCACGGTCTTCAACAAGGAAGGCTACGAGGTCCATTACGCGTTCAACGGGCAGGAGGGCTACGACAAGATCCTCGCCCTCCAGCCGGACGTCGTCCTCCTCGACCTGATGATGCCGGTGCTGGACGGCCTCGGCGTGCTCAAGCTCGTGTCGACCAACACCGCGGTCCGCGACATACCGATCGTGGTGATGACGGCTCACGGCGACCGCCCGGAGATGCTCGAGCAGACCATGCGCGACCAGGGCGTGCGCGAGTACGTCCGCAAGCCGTTCGAGATGACCGAGATCCGCGGCGCGGTCCGGCGCCTGCTCGCGCAGTATCCGCGCAAGCCCTCGGCGCCGTCTCAGGTCGCCAAGGGCCGCGTGCGCCTGGACGTGAAGCTGCGCACGGTCTGGCTGGACGACCGCCGCGTCGCCACGCTGGCGCCCACGCGGGCGGAGGTCCTGCGCCTGCTCCTGCAGGCCCCCGGCGCCGTGACCCGCGAGCGCCTATTGAAGGAAGTCTGGGGAGCGGACGGGAGCGTCGCGGCCCTCGAGAAGACCGTCTCGCGCCTGCGCGAGGACCTGGGCGCCGAGATCTCGCCCCTGCTGCAGACCACTGACGCCGGTTACGAACTGGTCGGCTGACGCCGGCTGACAAGTTCTGACAAAGTTTCCCTTGACCTTCCGGGCGCGTCTGCTACCCTGGGAGGAGTGTCGCGGCAACCCGTGAGGTCGACGGTCGCGGTCCTGTCCCTGGCGCTCTCGTGCGCCCTGGGGACCGCCGCGTTCGGCGCGTGGACGACCGAGCCGCCCCTGCCGCTCGGCACTTATCAGACGCGCACCGTCGCCGGCGGCGGCTACGTCTACAAGATCGGCGGCCTGGGCGAGCGGGGCGTGTGCGGAACGCGCGACGTCCAGTACGCGCGGCTGAACCCCGACGGCTCGGTCGGCGCGTGGGCGCCGACGACCCCGCTGCCGAGCGTCGGCACCTCGACGCTGACCGTCACCTGCGCGAACATCGCCACGGTCGTCGACGACGTGGTGATCGGCTGGGGGTTCGAGGCGGCGTACCTCAACGGCTACGTCTACCTGATCGGCGGCAACCGCTGGAGCTTCCCGGGCTTCCCCGACGGGCTGCGCATCCATTTCTCCGGAGACGTCTACTACGCGCCGGTCGCCGCCGACGGCTCGCTCGGGGCGTGGCGCTACACGGCCTCGCTCAGCACGGCGTCCTTCATGGCGGCCGCCGCGACCGACGGCGGGACGCTCTACCTGACCGGCGGACGCGACAGCTCCAGCGGTCCGAACGTCCGTCGCGAGGTCTTCACCGCGCGCCCGAACCCCGACGGAAGCCTCTCCGGCTGGACCGTCGCGCCCGACTTGATGCCCGCCGGGCTGTGGATGCACGCCGCGGCCGTCGCGGCCGGCCGCCTGTACGTGTCGGGCGGCGTCACCTACGACCCGTTCCCCCCGAACCAGATCACCGACGCGGTGTTCAGCGCCCCGCTGGCCGCCGACGGGACGCCCGGCGCGTGGCGGACCGAGACGTCCCTCCCCATCGGCCTGGCCGGCCACGGGATGAAGCAGCGCCACGGCATCCTCTATACCCTCGCGGGGCAGGAGCCGAACTATCCGTCGGTCTCCGTGCACGTGTCGTCGCCCGCCGCGGACGGGACGCTCCCGGCTTGGACGGACGCCGATCCTCTGCCGGTTCCCCTGTTCACCGTGGGCGCCGCGGCCGACGGCCAGGCGCTGTACGTGGACGGCGGCACCGACGGCAACTTCCCGCAGAAGGCCGTGTACCGCCTGCCCGACGCGATCCCCCCGGCCGCGGTGGCCGACCTGTCCGCGGCGGCGCTCGACGCGCGCACGCTGCGGCTCTCGTGGACCGCCCCGGGCAACGACGGGCTCTACGGTCCCGTCGCGGGCGGGAGCTATCGGCTCGCGCTGACCGCGGGCGGGGCCTCCGCCCCCGCTCAGGTCCTGGCGGCGTCGTTCGCCCCCGGCGACGCGCAGACCTGGCGCGTGGGCGGCCTGACGCCCGGGACCGACTACGCGCTGACGCTGACGGCCGTCGACGAGTCGGGCAACGCGTCGGGCCCTTCGAACGCGGCCGCCGCGACCACCTACTTCCTCGCGACGAGCACGGAAGACCCTCCCGTCGTCTCCCTGCAGAGCCCGACCGCCGGGCTGACGGTCGCCGCGGCGAGCGCCTCCGCGTTCGCTCCCCTCCCCGGCGACGCGGTCGGCGCCGTCTACCAGATCGCTCCGGACGCGGCGCTCTCCCCGGGGCTGCTCTCGTTCTCGGTCGCGCCGTCGGCGTTGAAGCCGGGCGCCGCGCTGTACGAGTACCAGGCCGGCGTCGGCTGGAGCAGCGCGTCCGTCTCCGGCCAGTCCGTGGACGCGGCCGCCGGCGTCGTGACCGGGACGCTGTCGCGCACCGGCGCCGTCGCGCTGTTCGTGCCCAAGACCGCGCCGCCGCCCCCGCCTCCGTCCGGCGGGGTCGTCCTGAAGGCCGAGTTCGAGCCGGAGACCCTCAATCTCTCCTCCCACGGCCGCTGGGTGCGCGCGTCGTTCGAGGGCCGCTCCGGCGTCCGCGCGTCGGACGTCTCGCGGCGCGGGGTGACGCTGGCGGCCGTGGACGGTTCTCCCGTCGCGGCCGTCCCGGCGGCGTCCTGCCGGTACGACGACGGGGAGCTCGGCTGTTCCTTCGACCGCGCCGCCGTCTCCGCCCTGCTGACCCCCGGCCGCCGCGCGCTGACCTTCACGGGACTGCTGAACGACGGGCGGTCTTTCGAGGCGACGGCGTCCGTCCGCGTCGTCGACCCGCGCGTCGCGCACGACGGCGGCGACCATCACGACGGCGGCGACCGTCACGACGGCGGCGACCGTCACGACGGCGGCGACCGTCACGACGGCGACGACCGTCGCGACGGCGACGGGCGCCGGGACGACGGCCGCGCTCGGACCGCGCGCTTCTGGCCCGGCGTCACGGTCCCGCGCGACGCGATCCCCGAGACGGTCGCGCTGACGGTCTCCACCGCCGCGGCCGAGACGGACCGCGACTCGGAGGTCCGCGACCGCGAGCGCGAGGAGCGCGGCCTCACCGCGGCGGCGCCGGCGGTCTCGTACGGGCCCGAGGGCACGCGCTTCGCGACGCCGGTCACGCTGGAGCTGCCCTACGACCGCGCGAGCCTCCCTCCCGGGACCGACGAGGGCTCGCTGGCCGTCCACTACTGGAACCCGTCGAGCAAGGCGTGGGAGGAGCTGCCGTCCTTCGTCGACCGCGCGGCGCAGGTCGTGCGCGCGCAGACGAGCCACTTCTCGCTGTACCAGTTGTTCTCGACGCCGACGTCGGCGGTCCCGGCGGCGGTGGACGCGACCTTCGGCCTGAAGGCGGTCTACGCGTTCCCCAACCCGGCCCGCGGCGGCGCCGCCCCGACGATCCGCGTGCAGCCCGGCCAGGCCGACTCCGTGGAGGTCCGGGTCTACGACGCCGCCGGCCGCAAGGTCCACTCCTCGTCGGACTTCACGATGAGCCCGGCGCTCGACGACGGCAACGGCTCCGGC
>JACQBB010000150.1 GCA_016194625.1 Elusimicrobiota bacterium
CATGATTTGATAGGATAGCGACCCCCATGGCACTCAAAGACAAGAAGCATTGGTCGGACCAGTCGGAAGCGGCGCGCGACGAGGTCCGCGACGCGGTGGAAGAAGCCGTCGACTGGGTCATGACGCGCCGCCGCGAGGCGGCGATCGCGGCGGGCGGCGTCGCGATCGGCGCGCTCCTGCTCGGCGTATTCCTTTATGCCCGCCAAGCGCGGACGAACGAGGCCTGGGACAAGCTTTCGCAGGCGGAGATCTACGCGTACTCCGGCCGCCCGGCCGACTCCGAGGCCGTGATCAAGCAGGTGACGGACGGCAACGGCTCGCCCGCCGCCTCCGCGTTGGCCGATATGCTGGCCGGCGACCTGAAGTACCCGGGGGGGAAGTACGACGAGGCCGCCGCGTCCTACGACAAGGCCGCCGCCGAGGCCCCCGAGGCCCTGCGCCCCTACGCGCTGGCCGAGAAGGTCCTGGCCCTGGAGGCCGCCGGCAAGTCCGCCGAATGCGCGGCCGCCGCTCAGTCCTTCCTGGACGCGACCCCGGAGAACCTGCTGGCCGCCTCGGTCCACACCGCGCTGGCCCGCTGCCAGCTGGCCGCCGGCTCGGCCGACGCCGCCAAGCAGACGCTGCAGCGCATCTCGCTGCAGTACCCGAACACGCCGTGGGCCGAATGGGCGACCGCCCGCCTCGCCGCTCCGGCCGCTTCTCCCGCCTCGAAAGCCAAGAAATGAGAGGGCGGCGGAACACCCGCCGACGCTCGTCATCCTTTAAACGCTAAAGGATGACACTCAGGAGTCATCGACCGTATACGCATGACGAACAGATGACAACTGTTGACACCATAAAAGGTCTTTGCTACATTTTGGCCGCCTCATAGCAGGCAAGGGATGCGCAGGATCGTGGCGCTCCTGTAGTGCGTAGGCCCCGCCGCAAGCGGGGTATGACGAACGAGTATCCCCGCAAAGCGGGGCTTACGAAACAACAAGAGAGGATAAAGAGCAAATGAAAAAGCTCCTGGGATCGACGTTGGCCCTGGCCATGTTCCTGCCGGCCGGTGCTAACGCTGAGTTGTTGAAGAACCTGAAGGTCGGTGGTCAGCTGGACGTCCAGGCGACCTCCGCGCAGAACGTGACGGACTTCCTGAGCGCCGCCACCAACGGCGGCGGCACTCCGGCGGTCAATCCGCAGGCCTCCGGCCGCGACCATGTCGGCTCGGCGTTCACCCGCACGATGCTGAAGGTCGACTGGGACTTGCTGGACGACGTGCATGCTCGCATCTCCGTCGTCAAGGGCGACAACAAGAACGGCACGCCCCGCCCGTACGGTGGCAACTCCCAGACCGTCCAGAACGCCGCACTGGCGACCCCGCTGGTCACCGAAGCCAACGTCAAGATCGACAAGCTGTTCGGCTTCGCGGACACCACCATCGGCCGCCAGTACTACGGCAATCCCGGTGACATGGTCGTCTACTACGGCCCGCGCGACAACTACGGCCTGGGCGTGGACGCGATTGATGCGTTCCGCTTCGACTGGAACGGCGAGAAGGTCGGTCTGACCGGCATCGCCGGCAAGATCGACGGCGCCAACGGCCTCGGCACCAACGTGGCTTCGGTGGACCTGCGCGGCCTCGTCGCCAACATCAAGGCGAACGACATGGCCTCGGGCTCCGCGTACATCTACAACAAGGAGACCCACAACACGTCGGCGACCGGCTCGGGCGCGTTCGACGGCAAGAACGACTTCCTCTGGGTCCTCGGCGTCAAGGGCAAGCTCGCCACGGGCGGCCTGACCGTCAACGGTGAGATCGCCAAGAACCTCGGCCAGAACCGCGCCGGCGGCACGCCGTACGTCGATGCCTCTTACTCGGGCTGGGCGATGCTGCTGAACGCGGCGTACAAGCTCGACCTCAACAACGTCGGCGCGATCACCCCGTGGGGTGAGTTCGGCTTCGGCTCCGGCCGCAGCCGCTCCAACACTAACCACAACGACGGCTGGGTGGACATCAACTCCGACTACCGCCCCGGTGGCATCTACGGCCGCTTCGACAGCGACCTCGGCTCCACCCCGGCGAACAGCATCGCGCAGGCGGGCCTGTCCAACCGCACCATCTACGGGTTCGGCGTCAAGGCGACCCCGGCTTCCCTCGCGAAGCTGACGGTCGGCGCGCAGTACTACCACTACGCGTTCTCTCGCACCTCGACCTTCACGACCCCGGCGTCGATCGTTCAGTTCCCGCGCTCGATCGGCACCGAGTACGATGTCACGGCTGAGTGGAAGCATTCCGAGAACGTCGGCCTCAAGCTGACGCTCGGCTCCTTCCAGCCCGGCGCGTACATCTACGCCAAGCGCCAGCCCAACGCCGCGGTTTCTCCCGCGACGCTGGCGGCGCTGGACACGACCATCCGCTTCTAAGAATCCTTTAGAACGGACGTAAAAAGCCCCCCGGCCTATACGGCCGGGGGGTTCTTTTTTGCTAGGATTTCGGCCGATGCGCATCGCCCTCGCCTTCGCGGTCCTCGTCTCGGCCACCGGCGCCCGCGCCGCCAGCCTGGACGTCACGGCGGCGTACAAGATGAAGGCGCTGTCGTACCGCAACCTCGACCTGGGCCGGGACGTCAACAACCACTCGTTCATCTCGAACGACGCGCGCCTGGGCTTGGCGGTGAAGAAGATCGTCCTCGAGCAGCGCGGGGGGGACGACACCACGCTCGACCTCGGCCTGCTGCTGCACGCGGTCGGCGTGGCGGGCTCGACCGTCGCCGTCGCGACGCCGTTCGACCGCGCCGCGGCCTACTACCCGAACGCGACCCTCCAGCCGTTCATCGAGAACGCGTACCTGAAGGTCGGCCGCCTGTGGGGCTTGCCGCTCGAGGCGACCTTCGGCCGGCAGAACTTCCGCCTGGGCTCCGGCCTGCTGCTGGACGACGACGGCGCGGGCTTCACCGGCGCGGTCGTCCGCGGCGAGTTGCCGTGGGGCGGCATGAAGGCCGAGGGCTTCGTGTTCCAGGACAAGAACCCCCAGGTCGGCGCGCCCAACAGTCTGACGCTGGCCGGCTTCTCGCTGGACCTGCCGACCGAGGGCGTGTGGCAGCTGAACCAGCTGATCGAGCGCGACCAGTCGTCCCAGCTGGTGTACGGCTGCAACTACGCCGGCAACCCGGACCTGGACGGCTGCATGGTCTCCAAGGCCCTGCGCAGCTTCACCAGCGCGCGCTACCAGATCTCCTACGGACCGATGGTGTTCGACGGCGAGGCCGCCCTGCAGAAGGGCGTCGCCACGCCGACCGGCCCGACGCCGGCCCCGAACCACATCACCTACAACGGCAACGCGCAGGTCGTGCGCATGAAGTGGAAGCAGAGCCTGTGGCGCACGGGCGAGGGCGTGGCCCGCGTCTCGCTGGCGCGCGGCACCGGCGACGACGCCTCCACGCCGACGCGCGACGAGGCGTTCTTCCCGTCCCACGGACACCGCTTCAACGGCCTGGAGCGCGCCGGCTTCGGCGAGTTCTACGGCGCGACCCCGTACGACGCCTATGGCGGGAACTACTCCTCCTCCACCAAGAGCGGATTGCCGCAAGGCATCAGCGGCATCATGGTCGTGGGCGCCGGCTACACCCCGCCGGCCTACCACGGGTTCACCGTAGACCTCGACTTCTACCTGTACCAGGCCGAGAAGCTGGCCAGCGGCCCGCGCACGCTCGGCACGGAGTGGGACGCGCGCCTGCGCTACCCGATCCGCGACCAGTTCACGCTGGCGGTCGGCGCGGCGTACTTCAAGTCCGGCGTCATCACCGACGCGAACAAGACCATCGCGCGGAAGTACTCGTTCGAAGCGTCCGGCCGGTTCTAAGAGCCGCCGGAACGGGCCGTCCTGGCCCGCCGCCGCAAACCCCCGACCCGACAGACCCGAGGTCTCGGCGCGCGCCCGGACGGCCACCCGCAGGCCCGGAATGGTGACGCTGGAGTCAGCGGGCGTGGCGATGACGACACCTTGAACGGGCCTGGGAACCCTGGTCCGGAGCCCTCAAAAGCGGCGACGGCAACGGCGCTTGGAAGGGCTTCGGAAGGGCCTCCACGGCCTCGCCAGCGGCCGTTTGTGACTGTCCGGGACACGTTCTTGGGGCCGGGCAGGGAGGCCGAGCCGTTCACTTGAGGGGAAGATTCGATCGGGCCACTACCGATAATCAACGGCGCCGGTGAGTGCTGAACGGCGCCTCCGGGACCCGATACGGACTCTCCGGACACAGCCCGGATCTCCCGCCGCCTGGACGCAGCCTCGACGGGGGGGAGTTATCCCCAAAGACATCCACGCTCTCTTGCCGTATGCGTGGCGTATGTGTCCGATGATTACGACATATGTCTGTCCATATGTCACGGTTTGTGTCGTTAAAACGCTCATACCGGACATATGCACAGGTTCTGGACGGATGTTTTGACATATGCGATAATTCGGTCATGACCCCGCACAGGATCCGCTTGAAGATGCCCAACGGCGCCGAGCTCGAGGCCGAAGGCGACGCCGAGTTCGTGCGCGCCGAGCGCGCGGAGTTCCTACTGAGGCAGACGCCGGCGGCACCGGGGCCAGGCGCCGCGCAGGAGAGCGGGCGCGAGCCGCGCGTGGATTGGAACGCGGTGGTGGAGGCCAAGAACGGCGGCCTGGTCCTGCGGGGCAAGATCCCCGGGGCCGACAAGAGCGGCCGGGACGCGGCGCTGGTGCTTCTGCTGGCCTCGGACCGGCTCCTGAGCCTGCCCAAGCCCACGGCCGCCATGCTGGGCAAATGGCTGCGCGTCTCGGGGTATCCGGTGGGCCGCATCGACCGCACCCTCCAGGACGCGGTGTCCCAGGGCGAACTCCTCAGCTCCGGCAGCCGCCGGTCGCGGCGCTACGAGCTCACGGCCGCGGGCAACGGACCGCTGACAGAACGACGACCGGGGCGTGATGCCGGAACGGGCCCGAAATCATTCTCCGGGACCCATCAAACGGCAACGGGGGAACGGAAAACGACGACAACGGACGGCCTGCCTCCGAAACCTGTTACTACTGATAATATATATTATGTTACATTCAGACCCGGGAGAGACAGGAACGGAAGCTCGACAATCCGTTCGAACTTCGCGCGATTTCACTCGGGAAACGAATGATTATTCGCCCGAAACGACAGCGCACTTGAGGTTTTCTAAATTAGCAGTCGAAACCCCCTGGGACGCCGCCAAAAATCTGCCAAGAATCCGGGCGGACCGACCGGATCATCCTCGAAAATCAGCCAAAAATCCGAGGATCCGGGAGCTGCCGGAACGAGCCAAAAAAACCATGAAAGGAACCCAAGGGTAGGAGGCCGGAAAACCAGGCAGATTCCCGGGGATCCGGGCCGGACCGGGGGCCCCCCGAAAAAACCATGAAAGGACCCTGGGGTCGGAGGCCGAAAAACCAGCCAAAAAATCGGGCCCCCACCCCTGGGTAGATGAGGGCCAAAAAAACCATCAAAGACCCCAAGGGTACGAGGCCGGAAAACCAGGCAAGATCCCGGGACTCCGGGGGTGGCCCGGGGGCTGCCGAAAAAACCATGAAAGGACCCCTGGGTCGGAGGCCGAAAAACCAGGCAAGAGATCAGGGATCAGGGGGCGGACCGGGGGCGTCCGAAAAAACCATCGGACCGAAAACACCGGAAGGAGGGAACGGACCGAAAAAACCAGGGAAGGGAACGGGGAGGCGGGAGGGGTCGAAAAAGACCAAGGAAGGGGCGGCGGGGGCCGGCCGAAAAAACCGTCGGACCCGGCCGGGCGCCGGATCCGGGAAAAAGGGAGGAAGACCGGACTCAAAAACGGGAGGTATGACCGCGAGGCGGTCTAAAACACCGTCAGGACGGGACGGAGGGCGGAGGGGGCGCGGGAGGCAGGAAGAGACCGACGCCGATCGCGGCGTACCCCCCCAGGATCAGGAAGGGCGAGAGGGACGCGGCCCAGTTGCGGCCGAGCGCGTCGGCGCGGGAGAGCACGGCGAAGCCGACCAGCACGAGGGCTCCCCCCGCCATCACGAGGAGCTTCCCTCGGGGCGACAGGGCCTCCGAGGGAGGCGGGAGCGCGGGGACCTTCTCTTTCCGGGTCTTTTTATCGTTCTTGCCCATGTCTCCCCCTACAGCTCCGCCGCGTCGAGATCCTTCAAGGTCTCCCGCCGCCGGACCAGGCGGGCTTTCCCCCC
>JACQBB010000134.1 GCA_016194625.1 Elusimicrobiota bacterium
AGCCTGCGCATGGGCCAGCTCTCGAACGCGTTCTTCGACCGGATGGCCCAGCGCGGCCTGTGCCCGGGCGCGAACGCCGCCATGATGTCGTCCCTCGCGGAGAAGAACGTTGCCTGAGCGGCGGTCCCTGCTGTTGATGGCGTCGCGCCGGTGCGCGCTCGACTGCGCGTACTGCCCGGTCGTCCGCGAGGGGCGGGAGATGGGCCTGGGGACGGCGGCGCGCGCCGTCGAGTGGCTGGCGACCTCGCGCGCGCCGGAGCTGGAGCTGGGCTTCATGGGCGGCGAGCCGCTGCTGCGCCGCGACTGGGTCGACGCGGTCGTGCGCCGCGCGCGCGCGGCCGCCGGGGGGCGCCCGCTGCGGCCGTTCGTCGCCGCGAGCGGCCGGCCGCTGAGCGACGCCGACGCGCGCTGGCTCGCCGCGACCGGCGCGACGGTGCTGCTCGGGCTCGACGGGGGGCCCGAGCACTGCGCCGCTCGCTTCGGCCGGGACCGCGCGTCGTGGGACGCGGCCGCGGCGGCGCTGGGCCGCCTGCGCGCCGCCGGCGTCGAGCACGCGGTGAACTGCGTGGTCGGACCCGGCGAGGCCGAGAGCCTGCCCGCGCGCCTGGCGGCGCTGAAGGCGCTGGGCGCGCGCCGCGTGCAGGTCTCCTACATGATCGGTCCGCTGTGGTCCCCGGACGAGACCGACTCGTTCACGCGCGCGCTCGCGGCGGCGGTCCGCGGCGGCGGGCTCGAGTTCTCGAACGCGCGCGGCGAGATCGAGCCGGTCCTGCTCAAGAACGGCCTGATCGTCGACGAGGACGGCGTCGTCTGGCTGGACAACGCGGTATTCCTCGAGAAGGCCTTCCCGTCGCTGCGGCGGTCGCACCGCGTCGGGCGCCTGGGCTCCCTGCCGCCGCGCGACGAGGCGGAGGTCGCTCCGGCCGGCCAGCTCGCGCGGGCGGCGCGCGTCCTCGCGAAGGGCTCCGACGAGGGTCGGCGCTGGCTCAGCGCGGTCGGCGTCGGCCGCCGCGTCGCGCGGGCCCTCGCCGGCGGCTTCGACCCGCGCGACGGCGCCGAGGACCCCGCGCTGCGCCGCGGGGTCGTCGGGGCGGGGCTGGCCGAGCAGGACCGGTTCCTGAAGGAGCGCCTGCCGGGGCTCGACCGCGTGTTCCTGTTCGTCGCCGGCGGCTGCGACCTCGACTGCGCGTTCTGCCGCCGCAAGCCCGAGGCGGCGTCCGAGACGCTGGAGGCGCTCGACGCGCGGCTGGCCGAGAACGTCCCGGGCCGGCGCCGCGTCGCGCTGGTCGGCAACGAGCCGCTCGCGCATCCGCGCATCGTCGACCTGGTCCGGCGCTGCCGGGCGCGGGGCTTCGCCGACGTGGAGATCATGACCTCGGGCCTGCGCCTGGAGGCGCTGGCGCCGGAGCTGGCGGAGGCCGGCGCGTCGGCGTACGCGGTCGCGCTGCACGGCTCGCGCGCCGAGGTCCACGACGCGGTGACGCGGACGCCGGGGAGCTACGACGCCGCGGTCCGCGGCCTGGGAGCCGCGCGCGCACGCGGCGCGCGCGTGTACGTGCACGCGAACGCCTGCCGCGCGAACCTGGCCGACCTGCCGGCGCTCGAGCGCCTGGCGCGGGAGCGCGGCTGGCCGTTCAGCATCCACCCCCTGCGTCCCAAGGACCCCGACGGGATGAACGAGCCCTACGAGCGCGCGGCTCCCGGCTACGCGGAGCTGCGCGCGGCGCTGACCGGGCGCGTGAGCTCGCTGACCGGCTTCCCGGCCTGCGTGGCCAAGCGCGTGCAGGGGCGCGTCTCCGCTCCCGCGGAGGCGGTCGCCGACTCGGTGAAGCTGTACCTGCTGCACCAGGCGTTCGCCAAGCCCGAGGCCTGCGCCTCCTGCGCCGACCGGACGCGCTGCACCGGGACCTTCGACGCGCACCTGCGCCTGCGCCCCGGCGACCGCGAGGAGCTGGTCCCGTGCTGAACCGCGTCCCCTCGCCGGTCGCGGTGGACGCGCTCGAGCTGATGCTGAGCCTGCGCTGCGACCTCGCCTGCTCCTATTGCCGCCGCCACGACCAGGCGGAGGAGATGAGCGGCGCGACCGCGCGCGCGGCGCTCGACCTGCTGTTCGCGCGCCCCGCGGAGCGCAAGGACCTGACCTTCACCGGCGGCGAGCCGCTGCTGCGCCGCGAGCGCGTCGAAGGACTGTCGGACGAGGCGCGCGGGCGCGCCCGGCGGCTGGGAGCGCGCCTGCGCCTGAACGTGCTCACCAACGGCGCGGGGCTGACCCCGGCCGCGCTCGACTTCCTCTCCGCCGACGACGTGCGCGCGGTGGTCACCGCCGCCGGCGAGCCCGCCAGCCACGACCGCTTCCGCCGCGGGCCGGACGGGCGCGGCTCCTGGGCGCGCGTCGCCCGAGGCCTGGACGCGCTGGTCGCGCGCCTGCCGCCGGAGCGCCTGCTCGTCACCGTCCCGGTGCACCCCGAGCTGGCGCGCCGCCTGCGCGACGACGTGCGCTTCCTGATGGCGCGCGGCGTCCGGAACCTGAACCTGTGCGCGGTGTTCGGCGTCCCGTGGACGGCCGCGCAGGCCGCCGACCTCGCGCGCGAGTACGCGGGCGTGCTGGCCGACGCCGTCGCCGCCGCGCGCGCCGGCGCGCCGGTCGCGATCCAGGCTCTCGGCGCCAGCCTGAAGCGCTGGACCGGCACGACGCCGCACTACGACTACCGCGACGAGGGCGGCACGCACTGCCCGCTGGCGTTCCGTCTCGTCGCCTGGCCCGACGGCGTCCTCTCGCTGAACCCGTTCCGCTTCGGCCCGGAGGCCGCGGACTTCGCGGTCGGCCGCCTGGGCGAGGGCTTCCGCGCCCCGTTCGGCGCCTGCGCGCCCGACGGCTCGGCCTGCCCCGCCTGCCGCAAGCGCGTCGTCGGCGTGGACCGCGCGTACGGCGCGGCCTACATGGCGGCCGCGGGCGGCGGCGAGGCCGAGTTCCGGCGCGCGTGGCGGGCGAACGTCCTGCTGTGCGACGGCGCGCTGAACCGCGCGGCCGCGGACCGGGTCTGGCGGCGGGCGGCGCAGGAGCCGGCGCTCAAGCGCTTCGTGGAGGTCAACGACTCGTGCTGCGACCTGGTGGGCTGAGCGCGGCGCCGCGGCGCCTGGAGCTGCACCTGTCCTACGCCTGCGCCCAGCGCTGCGCGTTCTGCTCGGAGAGCGACCGCATGGCGCGCTGGCGCGGCTCGCCCGTGCGCGGCGACGAGGCGGCGCGCGTGCTGGTCGAGAAGCGCCGCGAGGGCTTCGACCACGTGACCTTCACCGGCGGCGAGCCGACCGCGCACCCGCGACTGCCGGCGGCGCTGGAGGCCGCGCGGCGGCTCGGCTACAAGACCTACCTGACGACGAACGGCGGCCGCTTCGCCGAGGAGGGCTACGCGCGCGCGGTCCTCCCGTTCGTCGACGAGCTGTGCGTCTCGGTCCACGGTCCCGACGCCGCGACCCACGACGCCGCTGCGCGCACGCCCGGCTCCTTCGAGCGTGCGCTGCGGGCGCTCGCGCACGCGGGGCGCTTCGGCCGTCCGTACCTGCTCACCAACACCGTCGTCACCCGCGAGAACTGGGACGCGCTGGAGGCGACGCTGGCGCTGACGCGGCCGCGGGCACGCCACTGCCTGGTCTCGAACGTGGCGCCGGAGGGGCGCGCCGCGCGCGCCTACCGGCGCCTCGCGGTGCGCCTGTCGGCCTGGCGCGAACGCGTGGACGCGCTGGCCGCCTCGTTCGCGGGGTCCGGCACGGTCCTGCGCTTCTTCGGCCTGCCGCTGTGCGTCCTCGGCGGGCGCGCGGAGCTCTCCAACGACGCGCACTTCTCGCCGCGCGTCACCGTCGAGCGCCGCTCGTCCGGCGGCCGCGCCGCGCTGGCCGGCTTCCTGAGCGCCGACGCCGGCCGCGGGCGCGTGCGTCCCGCGCCGTGCGACGGCTGCTCCGCGCGCGGCGCCTGCGCGGGCGTGTTCGCCCGCTACGCCGCCGAGTTCGGCGACGGCGAGCTGAGACCCCGGAGGGACGCCTGATGGCCACGCTCGCCTACCTGCAGGTCGCGCGCGTCTGCAACCAGAAGTGCCTGTTCTGCTCGAACCCGGAGAACGGCCGCGTGATCACTTGGAAGGAGGCGACGGCCCTGCTCGACGCGTTCGCCGCGCAAGGGGCCGCGGGCGTGATCTTCACCGGCGGCGAGCCGACGCTGTTCGAGCGCCTGCCCGAGTTGGTCGCCTACGCCCGCAGGAAGGGCCTGCCGCCGAGGCTGATCACCAACGGCCAGAAGGCCGGGGGGGCCGGCTACCTGAAGTCGCTCGCCGACGCCGGACTCGACCACATGCACGTCTCCGTCCACTCGGCGAAGCCCGAGGTGCAGGGGGAGCTGACGGGCAACAAGAACTCGCTGGCCAACATCTACCGGGCGCTGGAGAACGCCGGCAGGCTCGGCATCCGCGTGGACGTCAACACCGTCATCAACAGCCGCAACGCCGGCCACCTGAGCCTGACGCCGCGGACCTTGGTCGGCAAGTTCCCGTTCCTGCGCCACTTCGTGTGGAACAACATGGACCCGCTGATGAACACGGCCTCGCTGAACCCGGAGCTGGTGCCGACCCTGCGCTCGTTCGAGGTGGAGCTGCACCTGGCGATGGCCTGGCTGGCCTCCGTCGGGCGCACCTTCCGCGTCGAGCGCGTGCCGCTGTGCTACATGTCCGACTTCGCGCACTTCTCCACCGAGACGCGCAAGTTCGTCAAGGACGAGGGCCGCGACATCTACTTCCTCGACGAGAAGGGCCGGCGCACGCAGGGCGTCAGCTCCTGGACCTACGGGAAGGCGCCGCGCTGCAAGGCGGACTGCGCGGTGGAGAAGATCTGCGCCGGGCTGTACCAGATGGACGTCTACTAGGCTGTACCAGATGGACGTCTACTATTCGTCCGACGAGCTGTGCCCGCTGCCGACGCCGGCCGCGGCCGTCGCGGCGAAGGTCCGAGGGGAGGGCGCGTGAGCGACCGGATCGACCTGAAGGTCGGCTTCCGCTGCAACAACTTCTGCCACTTCTGCGTGCAGGGCGACAAGCGCGAGCGGCTGCCCGCCAAGGGCGAGGACGAGCTGCTGCGCTCGCTGGAGGAGGGCCGCGCGGAGGGCGCGACCGGCGTCGTCATCACCGGCGGCGAGCCGACGCTCCACAAGAGCATCGTCACGATCGCGAAGAAGGCGCGCGCGCTCGGCTACACGCTCGTCCAGGTGCAGAGCAACGGGCGCACCTTCTGCTACGAGGACTTCTGCCGCCGCCTGATCGACGCCGGCGTCAACGAGTTCGGCCCGTCGCTGCACGGCTCGACGCCGAAGATCCACGACTACCTGACCGGAGCGCCGGGCGCCTTCCTGCAGACGGTGTCCGGCATGCGCCTGCTCAAGAAGCTGGGCCAGCGCGTCATCGTGAACTCGGTGATCACGAAGCACAACTACCGCGACCTGCCGGACCTGGCGCGCCTTCTCGTCTCGCTGGGCGCGGACCAGTACCAGCTCGCCTACATGCACATGAGCGGCCGCGCCGGCGAGAACCGGAAGTGGCTGGCCGCGCGCAAGACGCTGATCGAGCCGTACGTGAAGAAGGCGCTCGACGTAGGCCTCCGCGCGGGGAAGACCGTGATGACCGAGGCGATCCCGTACTGCCGGATGGCCGGCTACGAGCATTGCGTCGCCGAGCGCATCATCCCGCGCACCCGCATCTACGACGCCGACTGCGTGATCCCCGACTACACGCGCACGCGCGTGGACGAGGGCAAGTGCCGCGGGCCGCGCTGCGGCGAGTGCCGCTGGAGCGCGGAGTGCGAGGGGCCGTGGCGCGAGTATCCGGAGCTGTTCGGCTGGGACGAGTTCGTCCCGGTCGCCAAGGGGGCGGCATGAACCGCATCGCGGTCTTCGGCAAGGGCGGCATCGGCAAGTCCACGTTCTCGGCGAACCTGGCCGCGGCCTACGCGCGCCGCGGCCTGCGAGTCCTGCTGGTCGGCTGCGACCCGAAGCACGACACGACGAACGCGCTGACCGAGGGCGCGCCGATCCGCACCGCGATCGAGCACTCGGCGTTCATGGACTCCGGCAAGGGCGGGGTCGAGGGGCTGGTCGTGCGCGGCCGGCTGGGGGTGGACTGCGTCGAGGCGGGCGGGCCGGAGCCGGGCATCGGCTGCGCGGGGCGCGGCATCTCGCGGATGATCGAGATGCTGGAGGAGGCGGGCTACCTGCGGCCGGGGCGCTACGACGCCGCGGTCTTCGACGTGCTGGGCGACGTGGTGTGCGGCGGCTTCGCCGCGCCGCTGCGCGAGGGGATGGCCGACAAGATCGTCATCGTGACCTCCGAGGAGCTGATGTCGCTGTACGCGGCCAACAACATCGCGCGCGCGGTCCGGAACTACTCGGCCAACGGCGCCGTGCTGGCGGGCCTGGTCGCCAACCTGCGCGACCCCGACGCCGACCGCGAGGCGGTCGCGCGCTTCGCCGGCCTCATCGGGACGAAGGTGCTCGCCTGGATGGACCGCGATCCGGCCGTGCGCCGCGCCGAGTACCGCCGCGAGACGGTGGTCGAGTCCGCCCCGGCCTCGGGCTTCGCGAAGGCCGTCGAGGCCCTGGCCGACGCGCTGGCGGCCGAGGCGGAGGCGCCGGTCCCGACGCCGCTGTCCGACGAGCGCTTCGGCCTCCTGTCGCGCGTCGGCTTCACCGCCGCGGAGGCCGTGCCGGAGAAGGCCGCGTCCGCGCCGCCCCCGGAGGCGCCGCGCCCGGCGCCGGCCGAGAAGAACGGCGGGCGCGCCCGCGTCGCGCGCGAGCACGAGCGCCTGGAGGAGGAGCTCGCCGCCGCGCGCCCGCCCGAGGCCGGCTCGAACGCCGAGCAGTGGGGCGGCGCCGACCAGTGGCGGGTCTTCTTCTGCGACCGCGAGGCCAAGCGCAACGGCCGCGCCGGCCTGGAGCTGCGCGCGCCGGTCCTGCACATCTGGCACCAGGACCTGGAGTGCAGCTACGCGTCGCCCGACTGGGGCCTGAACGAGCCGTGCTTCTTCAACTTCCCGTGGACGCGCAAGACCTCCGCGGGCGGCGCCCCGCGCGACGAGGCCGAGCCCGGCGCGCCGATGCCGCCGATGATGATGACCGACCTGCGCGACCTGGACGTGATCAACGGCGGCGAGGCGAAGCTGCGCGAGGCGCTGGAGGCGGGGCTGGCCCTGCCGATGACGATCGAGGCGGTCGTCGTGAACTCGACCTGCGTGCCGACGGTGATCGGCGACGACGTGCCGAAGACCCTGCGCGCGGTCGCCAACCCGAAGGGCACGCCGCTGATCTTCAACAACTCCGCCAACAACCAGGACGTCGACGTGGGGCGGCTCCTGCTCGACAAGGTCCGCGCCGAGCCCGGCTTCGCGGACCGGCCGAAGGTCCCCGGCTCGGTGAACCTGGTCGGCTTCCCCGAGGGCCCGGCGCTGGGCGAGCTCAAGGAGCTGCTCGAGCGCTCGGGCGTGACGGTGAACGCGGCGGTGATGCCGGCGCTGACGCTGGAGCTGGCGCGCTCGCTGTCCGCGGCGTCGGCGCAGGTGTTCCTGCCCAACGCCGCCTATCAGCCCGTGTACGACGAGGTGTTCCGCCCGCTGGCCTCCGAGAACCGAGAGTTCGACCCGCCGTACGGCATGGAGGGGACGCGGCGCTGGCTGAAGGAGGTCGCCGGCCTTTTCGGCCGCGCGGCCGCCGCGGAGAAGGCGTTCGCGGCGGCGTTCGCCCCGTGGTCGCGGCGCTGGGACGACCTGCGCCGGCGCGCGCTGGACCTGCGCTTCGCGTTCGTGGTGGACCGGGCGCGGATGGCGCGGCTCACCGACGCGCGGCTGATGTGGGGCGTGCCGGTCCTGCGCGTCCTGCGCGAGATGGGCGCGCGCGTCGAGGTCCTGCTGTACCAGGGCGAGGACCGCGGCCCGCTCAAGGGCTTCAAGGACCCCGCGGAGCTGGAGCGGCGGCTGGCCGAGGGCCGCTACGACGCGGTGTACTCGGAGTACTTCTTCGACGAGCGCCTGGTCCGCGCGGGCGCCGCGCAGTTCTCGCTGGCGCCGTTCGAGCCGGGCGTGCGCGGCGCGGTCGCCACGCTCGAGCGCCTGCTCGCGGTCGGGCGCTGGGACTTCTACCGGCGCTACGCCGAGCACCTGAAGGGGGAGCGATGAGCCACGGGACCCCGACGAACTTCCCCAGCATGCTGGGCGTGTACCTGGCCGTCAACGCGGTCCCGGACGCCTACGTGCTGGTGGACGGCCCGGACTGTTCCTTATATAAGGCGCATTTCATCCACGGCCGCCATGATTGGGAATCCACCCTCCTGCGCGTGGACGGCCGCCATCGCGTCGCCTTCACCAACGTGTGCGCGCGCGGCGTGGTGAAGCAGCACGACGAGGAGCTGGCGGCCGCGGTCCTGCGCCTGGACGCCCTGCCCGACTGCGCGGCCGTCCTGCTCACGGCCCTGCCGATGTGCTCGATCACCGGCGTGGACTACGGACGGGTGACCCGCGCGCTCGCGCCGCGGCTCAAGGGGACGGCGCTGGACGTCCCGCCCGGGTCGCTGATGGGGGACTGGCTGGACGGCTACGCGCAGACGCTGACGGCGCTGGCCAAGTCTCTGAAGCTCGGGCCCGGCCGGACGCGGCCCGGGACCGTCGCCGTCGTCGGCCACCTGATGGACCGCAACGAGGCCGACCGCCGCGCCGACGTGGCCGAGCTGGAGCGCCTGCTGGCGGGCGCGGGGCTGGAGTGCGTCTCGGTGTGGCTGGCCGGGCGCCCGTACGCGGAGCTGAAGCGCGTCGAGGAGGCGGAGACCGTCGTGTCCCTGCCCTACGCGCGCGGCGCCGCGCGCCTGATCGCCGAGAGGACCGGCGCGCGGCTCGTCGAGGCGCCGCTGCCGTTCGGCCTGCCGAAGACGGCGGGCTTCGTGACGGCGGCGGCCGAGGCGGCCGGCGGCGCGGCGCCGGCGCGCGCGCGGACGTTCGTCGCGGCCGAGCTCAAGCGCCTCCTGCCGCGCCTGCGCTGGGTGTTCCCGCACCTGACCGTGGGCAAGCGCGTCGCCTACGCGGGCGACCCGCACCTGTTCGGCGGCTTCCTCGACATCGCGGCCGACGCGGGCCTGGAGACGGCGAGCGCGGTGCTGACCGCGCGGCGCGCGCACGGCGGCGCGGTCGAGGGGCTCACGGTCCTCCACGAGCCGCCGGAGGAGGACGCGCTGACCGGGCGCCTGCTCACCGAGGGCGTGGACCTGCTGGTCTCCTGCTCCCTGCGCATCTTCTCCAACGGCTGGCGCGGCGACGCGCCGGTGATGACCTTCGGCTTCCCCAGCAACGGCCACCACGCGTTCTTCGAGCGGCCGACGCTGGGCTTCAACGGCTACGCGGGCGTGGTGGACCGGCTGGCGGGCGCGCTGTCGTCGGCGGGGAGCGGGCGTGCGCGCTGAGGCCCTGCTCGTCCTGGTCCTGACGCGGCGCTGCGACCGGCGTTGCCGCCACTGTCCGCAGGCGTTCGCCGACTCGGACATGGCCGAGGCGACGCTGGACGCGGCGCTGACGGGCCTCCTGCCGCTCCTGGCCGCGCCCGCGCGCCTGAAGCTGTTCGGCGGCGAGCCGCTGCTGCGCCCCGACCTCGTCGAGCGCGCGCTGGATTTCGTGAAGGAGCGCGCGCCCGGGACGGCGGTCGAGCTGCCGACGAACGGCAACGGCCTGCGCTGGGCGGCGCCGATGCTCGCGCGCCATCCGGGCGTCGAGGTGTTCGCCAGCCGCCCGCACCCGGCGGCCGGGCGCCTGCCCGGCGCGGTCCACAACCTGCTGCTCGCGCCCGGGGAGTCGGCCGCCTCCGCCGCGCGCCGCCTGCTCGAGGCGCGCCGCCGCGGCTTCCGCCGCGTCAACGTCCTGCCCGCCTACTTCGCCCGCTGGAGCCCCGCGCAGGCGGCCGGGCTGGAGGACGCCTTCACGGCCCTGCGCGCGGCGCTCGCGCGCCTGGCCGCGGCGGGCCGGCCCGTCGAGCTGGTCAACCTCTCGCGCCGCGGCTCCACGCCGCTCTACAACGACGGGCTGACCGTGGACGCCGACGGCGAGGTGTACGCGTCGAACCTGGTCCTGGCCGCGGCGGTCGCGCCGCATCGCGCGCGCCTGCGCCTGGGGAGCGTCGCCGACCCCGGCGGCCTGGCCGCGCGTCCGGCCGCCGAGCCCGAGCGGGTGCTGGAGGACTCGTTCCCGCCGGAGATACTGGAGTGCACGCGCGCGGCGGACGCGGCGCTGACGCGGTTCTGCCGCGCGGTCGCCGCGGACGGCGTCAGTCCCGCGCGGCCAGGACCCGGCGCGCGATCCGGCGGGGGTCTTTCGCTTGCGTGACCAGCTCCGCCGCGTCGTAGCGGCCGCCCATGTCCCACAGCCCGGCGCAGATCGCCGCGAGCGTGCAGTCCGCGCAGGCGGCGCCCTTCCCGTAGCGCCACTCGTCCTCGCGGTGGAAGCGCCGCTCGTCGAGGAACTCGACGGAGCGCTGCTCGCCCTTGACCAGCGCGCGCGTCTCGGTCGCGCAGTGGGCGAACTCGCCCATGTGGCACAGCGGGACCTTCTCGACGCGGAAGGTGCGCCCGGTGCGCGCCAGCCAGCGCATCGCGCGGCGCAGGGCGGGGCCGCTCGCCGTCAGCGTCGGGACGGTCTCCGGGTGCTCGGCGACGCGCTCGACGAGCGGGTCGAGATAGGTCCAGGAGAAGTGGCGCAGGTACGGGAAGCGCTCGCACAGCCAGCGCGCGGTCTGGTCCAGGTGGCCGGCGTTCTGCGCGCAGATGGTCTGGTTCACCGCGACGGTCGCGCCGCGGCGGCCCAGGCGCGCGAGCGTGCGCACGATGTTCGCCAGCGACTCGGGGTTGCCGGTCAGGAACGCCTGCACGGCCTTGCGGTGGCTGTGCACGCTGACGTGGACGTGCTCCAGGCCCGCGGCGAGCAGGCGGTCCAGGTACGCGGGGTCGGCCGTGCGCTGGGCGTTGGTGATCACGCGGCAGGGCACGCCGCGGCGCGCGGCGTAGGCGATCAGCTCGGGCAGCGGCTCCCACAGCGTGGGCTCGCCGCCGGTCAGGATGACGCCGTCGTAGCCGCGCCGGCGGTAGCGGTCGACGAGCCTCCGGGCCTCGGCGAGCGGGAGCTCGCGCTCGTTGACCGGGTTCGAGCAGAACCGGCAGCGCTGGTTGCACCGCCGCACGACTTGGATGTAGCCGAGGTTCGCCATCGGAGGACGGGCCGTCGCTCGCATTCTATGATATGGGGGGCCGCATGAAGACGGCGCGGGCGCCGCTGACCGACTTCTTCGGCACGCGCCTGGAGCCCGACGCGCTCGCCGCGGGCCTGCGCGCCCAGGGCCTGACGCGCTTCGCGCTGGTCCTGACCGACGCGGGCCCCGTCCTGCGCCTGCCCAAATCCGCGCTGGGCGGCGACGCCGCCCAGCGCGCGGAGACCTGGCTGCGAGGCGCCTTCTCGCCGTTGGTGGCGGTCCGGGTGGACGGCATCCGGCCCGTCCGCGGGCTCGACGGCCGCGTCGCCGACCGCCGCCGCCGCCGCGTCGCGGTCGTCGCGCTGGCCGAGGTCTTCGACGAGCGGGAGCGTCCTTCGGCCGAGGCCGCCCTGCGCGCGCGCGTCGGCGGGCGCGTCCACGAGGCGTCGTGGCGCCGTCCCGGCGGCCCGTCCGGCGTCCGTCCGGCGACGCTGCTCGCGGCCTCGCGCGACGCGCGCGCGCTGGCCTGGCTGAAGGCGGCGCTCGCCGACGAGCGCGGCTTCCCGGCGCCGCCGTCCGAGGTCCTGCTCGACGGCCTGGAGTGGGGCGTCGCGCGCCGGCCGACCGTCGCCGCCGACGCGCCCGCGGGCGCGCCGCCGGTGCTCGCCGACGACGCGCGCTGCGGCGGCTGCGGGACGTGCGCGGCCGCGTGCCCGGCGGCGTGCCTGGACGGGCGCGGGCGATTCCTCGCCGGGGCGGCCGAGCGCTGCCTGTCGTGCTTCGACTGCGTCGAGGCCTGCCCGCAGGACGCGCTGCGTCCGAAGCGCACGGCCGCCAGCGCGACGACGAGCCGCTCGCTGGCGCGGCGGCCGGGCTGGCTGTCGCGCCTGCGCGGCGCCTCGGGCCCGCCGCTGCCGGCGCCGTTCCCGCCGTCCTTCCTCCTGCCGAAGGCCGACGACGCGCCGCCGCGCCTGATCCTGGGCCTGGCGGTCGCGACCCGCCAGGAGCACGCCGCCGCGCTGGTGGACGGCGGCGCGGTCGCGGGCGCGGCCGAGGAGGAGCGCTTCTCGCGCGTCCGCCACCAAGGTTGGGAGTCGCCGGCGCGGCCGGGCTCGACGCTCGCCTCGGACCCGACGCTGTGCCTGGAGGAGGTCCTGTGCCGCCGCGCGCTCGGCGCCCTGCTCGCGCCGCGCGGGCTGACGCTCGACGACATGGACCTGCTCGCGGTCAACGGCCTGCCGGCGCGCTACCGCCGCGCGTTCTCGGCGACGGCCGCGGACTCCGCCCCGCCGGCCCTGCGGGCCGGGCGCGTCCTGTTCCTGCCCCACCACCGGTGCCACGCGGCGTCGGCCTGGCGCGCGTCGGGCCTGCGCGACGCCCATG
>JACQBB010000135.1 GCA_016194625.1 Elusimicrobiota bacterium
GAAGGTGTTCAAGCCGGGCGAGTCCCTGACCACCTCCGACCTCCCCGTCGTCGGTGAGATCGGCTTCCGCCCCAACGAGTCCGCCTTCCATTCGACCGGCGACGCCGCCTGGGCGGGCTTCAAGGGCGGCGTGGTCTGGGCCAACAAGCCGATGGAGGTGTTCGGCATCCCGCTGGTCCACCCCGGCCTGCTCGGCTACGTGGGCATCCCGTCGACCGCGTTCCGCGGCACGCGCCTGGCCGAGTACATGGAGATCCTGGGCTCGCGCGGCGTGGTCGGCTCCTCGGTGGGGATGACCAAGCTGTTCTTCGCCGGGGAGGGCGCCGCGGGCGCGGCCGGCGGCGCGGTCAAGCGCGGCCTGCTCGAGCGCATGGCCGGCGCCGGCGCCGCGGGCAAGATCGGGGCCTTCACGCTGTCGATGGCCGACAACGTGGCCAAGTACGCGGTGTTCAGCAACGTGGTCGGCGGCATCGGCCGCGCCTACGACTACAACGTCCCTTCGTTCCGGGTCCCGGTCCTCGGCAACCTCGGCGGCCACGGCGACGAGCCGGACCTGGAGCGGCGCATCAAGTCCGCGAACCTGGCCGGCGAGAAGCTGTTCGCCTCGCCGCTGTGGATGCTCCTGCCGACCTACGCCGCGCACACCGCGCGCGACGCGCAGTCGGCGATGCGCGGCATGCAGGGCGCCGAGCAGTTCGACAAGGCGGGCCGCACCAAGGAGTACGTCAACCTGGAGCAGGGCACCGAGGTCAAGTTCATCAAGAAGCCCCCGGTGCCCGTGTCGCAGTGGTTCTTCGAGACGAGCTTCCTGTCGCGCGAGACCGGCGACACCTGGGCCGTCACCGACCAGATCAAGCGCGAGGGCATCAAGAAGATCATGCCCGAGATGCTCGGCGGCAAGACGGCCGCCGACGTCAACCCGATGAAGTTCCTGCTCGCCTCCAAGATGCCCGACGGCGCCGACTTCATCGACCTGAAGGTCAACGACCAGGTCCGCCTCGTCGCGCACCAGAACTTCATCGAGAGCCTGCTCGCCGACCCCGTCCGCGCCAAGAAGATCCTGGGCGCCGAGCTGGGCTCCAACGTGGAAGGGTTCGGCCGCGTGACGCCCGAGATCCAGAAGGACGTGGCCGTCGCCCTGTTCTCCTCGGAGATGCAGGTCGGCAAGGCGATGCCCAAGGAACTGGCCCTGCGCGTCAACGAGATCCTGAAGCCCTACCTGGAGGCGAACACCGTCGTGAAGCCGTCCGCCGAGGCCTTCGCCAAGGCGCTCGACCGCGCGCCGGGCAAGTCCCCGGCCCTCGACACCGCCCTGCAGGGCGCGCGCGAGAAGGTCGCCGAGTGGCGCGCGAACGCCAACCCCGACGAGGTCCCCTACACGCAGGTGCTCAAGGAGCTGAAGACCGCCGCCGACGGCTTGAAGGCCGAGGGGAAGATCGACGCCAAGGAGCACGCCGTCCTGGAGGGTCTGTACGGCTACCTGGAGGCCATCGAGACCCGCTTCAACGAGTTCAACAAGACGAGCATGGCCCTGAAGATCGGCGGCGAGTCGCTGGACGCCCTGCAGGTCCAGCTCGCCGGCAGCCGCGGCGCGCAGGAGCTGGCGTCCAAGTTCTCCAAGGAACTGCGCGACTGGGGCGCCGGCCGCGACCCCGAGGGCCGCGTCTACGCGCGCGGCGAGGAGTCGTTCAAGCGCCTGGTCGGCCAGATGAGCTCGGAGCTGGAGAAGGCCAAGCCGGCGCTGTCCGAGGCCGACTACAAGGCCCTGAAGGGGGGCCTGCGCGACGTGAAGGACGCCCCCTGGGTCCTGCACGACGCCAACGGCGACCCCCTGCCGGGCTGGCGCCCGGAGCAGTTCGAGTCCCTGGTCGGCGCGCTGACCGAGGTCAGCCGCACCGGCCGCGACGGCAACGCCCCTCAGATCTTCCAGATGCTGAAGACCGGCGGCGGCAAGACCATGCTGACCTTCGAGGGCCTGCTCCCGCTGATCGAGGCCGACGCCTCGAACCGGGGCATCAAGCCGATGTTCCTGACCGTGCAGTCCAACCTCGAGGCGCAGGCGCGCATGGAGTTCCTGGCCTACAAGAAGATCGGCTCGACGCTGGAGTTCGACACCTACGAGGGCTTCAAGACCAAGATCGCCGAGGGCAAGATCAAGGGCAAGGACGCGCTGACCCAGTACTGGATCCTGGGCGACGAGATGGACGGCGCCGCGCTCCAGCCCGCGCTGACCATCGGCCAGGTCACCGGCGGCATCTCCAAGCTCTCGCCGAAGTACAAGCTCATCGAGGAGATGGACTCCGGCCTGAGCCACCGCCTCAACGACGGGCGCACCTCGCGCGACTCGCGCGCGATGACCGAGGCCCGCCGCGTGCGCAGCGAGGTGGACGCGCTGGACGCGTTCGGCCCGGGCGCCGAGAAGGTCAAGACCGTCCAGGACCGCGCGCTGGACCTGGAGAACGCGGTGCGCAAGCTGGAGGGCTCCTCCGGGTCGGCCAACCGCGCGGCCCTGCAGGCCGAGGTCACGACGCGCGCCGAGGCCCTGCGCCAGGCGCTGGGCGAGCTCCCGATCGCCTCCGCCGGCGACGGCGTCATCGGCGCGAAGGCCGCCCTGGACAACCTGGGCCAGACCCTGCGCGCGCCGCAGACGCCGGCCGCGCCCGCGACCGGCTGGGGCAAGCTCAAGGACTTCTTCACCAAGAACCCCGAGACCGACCCCGCCGTGCGCGCCCGCCAGGAGGCGCTGGCCGACATCACCGGGACGCTGACGCGCGAGGAGAACGTCCTCGGCCAGATCCGCACGGACGAGGGCTTCGGCCGCCTCACCGTCGAGGCGCGCGGCCGCGAGGCCGAGCTGAACGCGAGGATCTCCCGTCTCGAGTCGCGCCTGTCCTCGGACAAGGGCAAGGGCGCCTCCGAGCGCGCGGTCGTCCTGCGCGAGGAGCTGGCCCAGGCGCGGCGCGAGCTCAAGGTGGTCGAGCAGTTCACCGCCGTGGACTCCGGCCAGCGCCTGACGACCCTCCAGGACCGC
>JACQBB010000136.1 GCA_016194625.1 Elusimicrobiota bacterium
GAAGTCCACGCGGATCGTGGCCTCGCCGACGCCGCCGGGCCGGAAGCGCGCGCCGAGCTTCGTGTAGAAGTCGTGCCAGCGCTTGGTCCAGGCGACCTCCTTCTCGAACAGGCGGCCGCCGCGCAGACGGCCCGCGCCGCCGGGCGTGTCGGCGTAGGCGCGCAGGATCACCGCCAGGCGCCAGGTCGGGCTGGACGGGGCGACGGCGAACTCGGCGTTGCCGTAATAGCGGCCGGGCTCGGACAGGTTGTAGGCGAGGCCGCCACCGATCGTCGCGCCCTCGTCGTCGCCCCAGCGCGCGTCGGCGACGACGGCGCGGTTTCCCTGCTGGAGCTGGTAGTCGTCGCGCAGGGTGAAGCTGAGCCTGTCCGACGCGCGCCAGTTGGTCTGCGCGACGATCTGCTGCAGGCGATCGCGGAACCCGGTCGTGTGGTCGCGGTAGGTGCGGAAGTCGTAGCCGGAGGACAGCTTCGCCCACGCGCCGGGGAACGGGATGAACACGTCGGACAGCGCGAAGTCGTTGCGCTCGACGGCCTTGTCGTTGGCGGCGGCGTCCTCGGAGAACCCGTCGGCGCGCAGGCGGCGCGAGTAGGTGTGCGTCGCGTCCCAGTTGCCGACGCGCGTGTTCACGCGCAGGTTCCCCGTCGCCGTCCAGCGTCCGAACGACGAGTCGCGGAAGGTCGCGCTGGAGCCGGACACCAGCTCGTCGAAGCGGCTGTACCAGGTCTCCGAGTAGCCGAGCTTGGGCGCGAAGGAGACGCCCTTGGCCAGGCCGAAGGTGCGCGTGCCCTCCCACGCGGCGGCGGCCGAGCGCTGAAGGAACGGGCGCGAGGCGTCGTAGTCGTTGACCGCGTAGGCGGTGACGGTGTTCAGCCAGGGCAGTCCGGCTACGCGCAGCGGCTGGCTCTGGTAGTCGAGGCGCGGGTAGGCCTCGGAGGACTTGCGGTACTTGCGGCGGTCGACGTCGGCCAGGTCCACGCGCGCGTAGGACAGGCGCGCGACGCCGTTGGAGAAGCGGTGCACGAACGCGCCGTCGTTGCGCAGTTCGGGGCTGACGCGGAAGGTGCTCGAGCGCTGGTAGGCGTTGTTGAAGTCGGCGTCGGACTGGAACTGGAAGCGGCCCTGGAACGCCGACGACGACGGCAGCGCCTGGTAGCCCTGGCCGAGCAGGGTCCAGCGGTCGTCGCCGGTCGAGGTCTCGTGGATGCGGTACGCGTACAGCGCGCCGCGCGAGTCCTCGCCCTTGTGGCGCTGGAGCTCGCCGCCGTAGCCGAAGCCCTGCTTCGTGTAGTAGTCGGCGAACAGCTTGCTGTACACCGACTCCGAGTACTGCGTCGTCAGCGTGTTCTTGAGGAACGGGCCGTTGCGGCTGTCCAGGCCGGGCTGGGACTTCCAGCCGAACCAACGGATCGGAGAGAGCGACTTATAGAGGAACGGGGTGTAGAACACCGGGACGTCGCCGAGATAGAAGAGCACGTTCTGCGCGACCATGCTCTTCTTCGGCACGACCGCGACCTTCGACGCGTGGAAGTGGTAGTCGGGCGGCACCGCGCCGCACGAGGTGAAGTCGGCGCCGCGGTACACGAGCTTGCGGTCGTCGCCGAGGTTGGCCTCGCGCGCGTGGATGCGCCAGTCGGCCATGCCCGCCGAGGTGCGGAACAGGCGGCCGGTGTGCTTGGCGAAGTCGAACTCGCCCGACTCGCCGTACACGGCCGAGACGCCGTCCTCGACGAGCAGGGGGCCGTCGGAGCGGCCGGTGCGGCGCGCGGTGTCGATCCACAGGTCGGCGCCCTTCACCGTCATCGTGGATTCCTTCAGCACCACGTGGCCCGACAGGTGCAGCGACGACTTGTCGGCGTCGAACTCGGCGTTGTCGGCGGTGTAGTCGGCGTGGCGGCCGGGCGGCGGGGCCGGCAGGGCGTAGTCCTCGGCCGCCGCGGGGGCGGCGACCAGCAGGGCGAGGAGGACCGACTTCAACCCGCCTTCTCCCGCGACAGCAGGGCCGCGCCGACGCAGCCCCAGTCGCGGTCGGCCGGGGCGGCGAGCGTCAGGCGCGCGAAGGGCTCGCGGAACGGCTGGGCGGCGAACACGCGGCGCACGGGGTCCAGCACCAGGCGGCCGGCGCGGGCGACGCCGCCCAGCACCAGCACCGCGTCGGGGTTCAGCAGCATCACCGCGTTGGCCAGCCCCAGACCCAGCCAGGTCCCGTACTCGTCCCAGACCTTCCGCGCGCCGGGGACGCCCGCGCGCGCGGCGTCGGCCAGCGCCTTCGGCGTCAGCGGCGCCGGCGGGCGGCGCATCAGGCGCCGCGCGATGCGCTGGATGCCGTAGGTGCCCGCGTAGGCCTCCAGGCAGCCGCGCTTGCCGCAGCGGCAGCGCTCGCCGCCCGCGCGCACGACGACGTGCCCGAGCTCGCCGGCCGAGCCGGTGGCGCCGCGGTGGAGCTTGCCGTCCACGATCAGCCCTCCGCCCACGCCGGTGCCCAGCGTGACGCCGACGACGGTGCGCGGGACTTTCTTCAGGCCGACCGCGTAGCCGCCCCACACCGCCACGTTGGCGTCGTTGTCGGCGACCGCGCGGACCTTCAGGCGGCGCTCGAACTCGCGCTTGAACGGGAAGCCGATCCAGCGCCGGAGGTTGGGCGCGAACAGGAGCGTCCCGGTCTCGGCGTCCACGCCGCCGGCCAGGCCCAGGCCCAGGCTGTCGTAGCGCCAGCCGGCGACCTCGGCGCAGACGCGCGCGACGAACGCCTTCGGCGCGGAGCGCGGCTCGGTCGGGATCTGCGCGGAGCGCACCAGCTCGCCGTCGGCCGCGACCAGGCCGATCTTGGCGAAGGTGCCGCCCACGTCCACGCCGACCGAGAGGCCCTTCACGCGCGCCCTCCGACGGCCTTCAGCGCGGCTCCCGCCAGGTACAGAGAGCCCGCGCACACGGCGACGGCCGGCGCCCCGCGGTCGCGGCGCCACGCGGCGATCGCGGCGGCGGGGTCGCGCTCGATGGTCACGCGCGCCTTCGGCGCGGCGCGGCGCACGGCGCCGGCCAGCTCCAGCGGGTCGAGCGCGCGCGGGCTGGGCGGGCGCACGACGACGGCGTCGCGCAGGTACGGCGCCAGCGGCCCGAGCACGCCGGCGCGGTCCTTGTCGCGCATGAGGCCCAGGATGAAGCGCGCCGGGCGCTGCGACCACGGCGAGGCCTTCCAGGTGGCGGCGAGGGCGCGGGCGGCCTCGGGGTTGTGGGCGCCGTCGACGATCAGGGTCTTCTTGCCGAGACGGACCGGCTGCATGCGGCCGGGCCAACGCACGCTCGCGAGGCCTTTCTTCCAGGCCGAGGACGGCACCGTGAGGCCGGACAGGCGGACGGCCTCGTGAGCCAGCGCGGCGTTCCGGCCTTGCCGGGACCCTAACAACGACAGACGGAACCGCGCGCCGTTCGGCGCGCGCAACAGCTGTTCGCCGCGGGACCAATCGACGGAGACGGTCGTCCACGGCTTGCGGACCACGGTCAGCCGGTCGGCGGCGCGCTTCAGCTCGCGCAGAGCCGCCGGAGCGAGCGGGCCGCACAGCGCGGGCACGCCGCGCTTGAAGATGCCCGCCTTCTCGGCGGCGATGCGCGGCAGGGTCTTGCCCAGGAAGGCCTGGTGGTCGTAATCGACCGAGGTGACCAGCGCGGCCAGCGGGGCGCGCACGACGTTGGTGGCGTCCAGCCGCCCGCCGAGCCCGGTCTCCAAGACCATCACTTCACAGCGGCTTTCGGCGAAATGCTGGAAGGCGACCGAGGTCAGCAGCTCGAAGTAGGTCAGCTTCGACTTCCCCTCCGCCTTCAAGGCCTTGGCCAGCAGGCGCGCGAAGTCCTTCTCGGGGATGGGCCGGCCGTCCACGGAGATGCGCTCGCGCACGGAGAGCAGGTGCGGCGAGACGTACAGGCCGGTGCGGTAGCCCGCGGCCTTCAGCACCGACGCCAGCATCGCGCACGTCGAGCCCTTGCCGTTGGTGCCGGCGACGTGGAAGGCGGGGACGGTCTCCTGCGGGTTCCCCAGGCGCGACAGGTGGGCGCGGACGCGGTCCAAGCCCAGCTCGATGCGGGTCTCCTGGCGCGCGTCCAGCGCGGCCAGGGCCTGCGCGTACCTCATTCGAGGCGCTCGACGCGCGCGCCGACGCGGGCGAGCTTGCGCTCGACGGCCTCGTAGCCGCGGTCGATGTGGTACACGCGCGAGATGGTCGTGCGGCCCTGGGCCGCCAGCGCGGCGATCAGCAGGGCCGCGCCCGCGCGCAGATCGGAGGCCATGATCGGCGCGCCCGAGAGCTGCTCGACGCCGGCGACCACCGCGGCCGAGCCGGAGACCGCGATCTGC
>JACQBB010000137.1 GCA_016194625.1 Elusimicrobiota bacterium
GCGCCTGAAGATGTACAAGCGCGCCCTGCGCGCCTCTCCCGAGGACGCCGCCAAGCTCCTCGACGAGCTGGAGCGCCTGTCCGGCCCGCCGCCCCAGCCCGTCAAGAACCTGTTCGAACTGCTGGCCCTGCGCGCGCTCGCGCGCCGCGTGCGCGTGGACTCCGTCGTCGAGCTGGACGGCGCCGTCGAGGTCCGCTGGCGCGCCGACGCGCCTCCCGACCCCGAAGCGCCCGCGCGCTGGCTCAAGGCCTTCGGCAAGCGCGTCTCCTTCGTCCCGTCCATCGAGGGCGACGGCATCCGCCTGTCCCTGGCCGGCGAGCCCGCCGCGAAGGTCCTGCGCGAGTTCTTCGCGACTTGAGCGGGCCGGCCGGCCCCCGTGCTATTGGCGGAGATTGGGAATAACCTGCGCGAATAGGGGCGTTTCAAGCTGGAGCGCGATTTGGTAGCACCTACTTCGCGGCCACCTCTTGCAGAATTTATAAGACGGGCTACAATCTGATGGACGATATGGGAACAATTCGATGGGTCATATCGTATGTATGTGATGGAATCGAACATGCATACGAATTTGTATCATACCCTCCGCGGTGACAATGCAGTCTCCATTCGCCTCGATATTCCGCTTTCGTGCAAATGCGGTTGTATCAGAATGACTCAAACTTTGACCTTGTCTGAGCAACTTCGTACCGAGCGTCATTTGATGGGCGTTGCCATTGCGCTTGGCGCGAGGAATATCGATGGGTGGTCGCAGCAGGAAGAAGCGCTCACTAAGAATCTGCCGGCCGTGGATTCGGGCCTGGTCCAAGACATTTCTCAGCGCATTCTTTCGGGGCATGACCCGCTCGGTGAAGCATTCTGTTTGCTGCGGACTCCTGAAGAACGCCGAACTCAAGGTGCGACGTATACTCCACGGCTGATTGTGGACGCAATGCTCGGTTGGGCGCTCGATTATAAAATCCCGAAACGCATCGTGGATCCGGGCCTGGGATCCGGGCGGTTTCTTGTTGCGGCGGGGCGACGTTTTCCCACGGCGCAGCTAATCGGAAGTGAAATCGATCCGGTTGCTGCTGTCGTTGCGCGCGGGCATTTATCTGCGGCAGGCTTGGCGAATCGAACATCAGTCAGGCTGGGAGATTATCGGAATCTGGTCGTACCACCCATCGAGGGGCCGACGCTTTTCGTCGGGAATCCCCCGTACGTGCGGCACCACCTGATATCTTCGGAGTGGAAGAGTTGGCTTACCGATAAGGCTAAATCTCTCAAACATTCAGCGAGCCAGCTTTCGGGACTTCATGTTCATTTTATGCTGGCCACAGCGCTTAATGCGCGTCCTGGCGATTTCGGCTGCTACATCACAGCAGCGGAATGGCTGGATGTCAATTATGGGAAGTTGGTCCGAGATTTATTCCTTTCTGAATTGGGCGGAAGCAAAATCACGGTAATCGAGCCCGAAGCCTTACCGTTCCCGGATGCGGCGGCGACAGGGGCCATCACTTGTTTCGCTGCACATACGAAGCCGAAGAAAATTTCTCTTCGACGCGTTAACAGTCTTAAGGAATTGCATCGATTGTCGGGCGGAGACATCGTCCATCGGGAGAGATTCGAGACGGAGACTCGATGGTCTCATCTGACGCGGCGTGCCACAAAAATCCCGAGCGGCTACATCGAGCTTGGAGAACTGTGTCGTGTCCATCGCGGCCAAGTTACGGGCGCGAACAAAATGTGGATTCATGGTGCGCATAGCCAAGAGGTCCCGGATTCTGTTTTGTTCTCAGCGGTTACCCGGGCAAAAGAACTTTTTAACGCCGGTTGGGTTTTGAAGGATACGGAAAACTTAAAGAAGATTATCGATCTCCCTGTGGATTTGGATCAGCTCTCGGTGGAAGACAAGAAACAAGTTATAAAGTTTCTTGCTAAAGCCCGCGCGCAGGGTATTCACAAGGGGTATGTGGCTCAAAACAGAAAAGCCTGGTGGTCGGTAGGGCTGAGCTCTCCGGCGCCGATACTCGCCACTTATATGGCGCGTAGACCTCCTGCCTTTGTTGTTAACGAAGGCGGTGCTCGGCATATCAATATCGCACATGGACTCTACCCTCGCGAGTCCCTGTCGCGCTCGATTCTCCATGCGCTTGCGAATTATTTGTCGCGGTCCACCACGACAGCATCCGGAAGAACTTATGCCGGCGGTCTGACCAAGTTCGAGCCACGCGAGATGGAGCGACTCATCGTCCCAGGGCCAGATCTCTTGGCGGCACGAGTGTGATTGCCCCGCCGCGTTGGGACGCTTTGGAGTTGGAACAGGAACGGACTGTAGCGATTTCCCTTTTTAGAAAAGAACGTCTCGAAGAGCCGATCGATGATTATTCCGCGGCTTTTGAGCGTTTCCAGGGGGCAGTCGAAGAGCTTTTGGAAGCGACCGTCGACTTGGAGAATCTCTCCCCAGAAGTGGTCTCTAAGATTCTCATCGACAAAGATCGTCTCCTCGCATTCCGTTATCTGTCGGGGCCACCAATTTCAGAAGATGATTTGAGCGTTCTTGCTGACGCCCCGACGCTAAATTCTAAAGCGTTGACTTCAGACTACGTGGTTGTCCAGCGAATCACCGATACGATTGTGAGTTGTCTCGACCGAAGGCGGTTTCCTTGGGTCACCCCCAGAAGGACTCCTAGTGAATTGGAAAAGGCTGCTGCGGTGTTGGCCTCTGCCGCTTTGATGGCCCATCAGCAGTATCAGGCGGATCGGAGGAATAATGGGAAGGCTCGGCAGGAAGATGCGGTGGGACAAATGCTCCGGGATGCCGGCTTCAAAGAAGTGAAACGAAGGACAATCAGGAATCAGCCTGATGCGCCTGGCAGGGGGGAGTTCTGTCTCGAGAGTAAGCTCGGCAGCAGAAAAGCCGATTTTATTGTTGGGAACTGGGATGGGCGCATTATTGCAATCGAGTGCAAGGTGTCCAACTCAGCCCTTAATTCCGTCAAGCGGTTGAATAATGATGCGGCTGCTAAGGCTGAGGCTTGGATGAAAGATTTCGGCGAACGAAATATAGTGCCTGTTGCAGTCCTTAGCGGTGTCTATGGTCTTGAACGATTGCAGGAGGCGCAGGAGCGTGGACTTGCGCTCTTTTGGGGACATTCGTTGCCCAAATTCGCCGACTGGCTCGGAAAGACCAAGGCCTCTTCGGCAGGGTGAAAGATTCTCCGGTTCGATACGGAGTTTGCAAATCGAACGGAACGGAATTTTGCCCGAGTGGGGTGTAAAAGGGGGCGTAGAGCGGATGGTCGCGCTGTCGCCGCCGCCTAGGCCTGCGGAGTCGGCCGTCGCGGGGTCGGCGGCAGGTCGATGCCGTGGTCGTCTTTGGCGATGCGGCGGATGAGGTCGCCGAAGGGGCTGGAGCCGTCGGCGCGCATGTCCCAGACGATCATGTGCAGGAGCGCGTCGATGGGGTTCAGGGGCTGGGCGATGAGGATGAGGGGGATCATCGCGTTGGCGTAGGCCGAGCCGGCGGATTCGCCCAGGGCGGAGATGAAGGCGGAGCGCACGGCCCACATGGCCTGGGCCAGGACGCCGTTGTGCGGGTCGGGGGCCTTGGGGTCGTAGACGGTCTTCTCCTCGGCGCTGCGGATCAGGTCGGGCTTGCCGTTGGGCAGGCTGCCCTCGTAGAAGCCTTCGCCGACGGTGGAGGCCTTGCGCATGAAGTAGGAGACGACGTCCGCGATGGACTCGTTGACGTCGGCGCCCATGATGGCGTCCATGCTCCACTTCACGAAGCGGTACACGGGCGAGGCCTGCTGCTCCGGCGTCAGCTGGAGCTGGGAGTAGATCTGCACCACGCGGTGCGTGTCCTCGTGGTCCTCGATGGACCAGACGGCGGTGTTCTCCACCTTCAGCGTGACGGGACGGCCCTTGGAGTCCTTGACCTTGATGACGGCGGCGGCCATCAGGTTCACGCTGTCCTCGGCGGGGTTGTAGAAGGCGTTGCCCTGCGCCTCGTGGCCGTTGACCACCATGCCGCCGGCGAGAGGAATGTCCATTCGCGCGGCGTCCATGCCGGGCAGGCCCTTCACCCAGATGTGATGGTTCAGGTAGCCGACATAGCCCACGATGTTGGCGGCCAGCTCCGGGTCGGCGCTGACGGGGTTGAGCGTGATGGTCATCGCCTCGCCGGGCGTGGCCTGCACGGTGACCTCCACCGGGCCGTGGTCCTTGGCGTTCTCGTCCTTGACGAAGGGGACCAGCGGTCCCGCCAGGCGCACGGTGAGCTTCTTGGGCGCGTTCGAGCCGTCGTCCGGGATGGAGAAATTGCCCTGGGCGTCGGTCACGGCCACGACCTTGCCGGACTCGTCGTAGACGTTGGTGAACGGAAGGGCGATGGGGCCGATCTCGCCGTGGTCGCCGCCGTCGGCGGTGGGCAGGGTCGCGCGGCCGACGACTTTCCCGGAGATCAGGTTCATGCGGTCCGAGACGGGCTGGGGCGCGGCCGCCGGGGCCAGCGCGCCGGCGCGGAAGGAGGTGGGGTCGAAGGCCCAGGCCTCGCCGGACTTCACGTCCACGATGGCGATGACGGGCTTGCCCGTCGGAGCGGCGGCTTGATAGATGTCCACCGCGCGCCACTTCCCGCCCAGCTCGTCGGTCAGCTCGCGCGTCAGGAAGCGCGGCGCGGAAGGGGCGGGTTCGTCCTCGGCGCCGGCGGCGGCCTCTTCGTCCGAGCCGTTGCGCGGGCGGGACTTGCCGCGGCCGGGCTTGGAGCGGGGCGCGGGTTTCTTGGTACGCGTCTTCGGGGACTTCTTGGGGGAGGCTTTCGCGGCCGGAGCGGCCTTCGCCTGCATGCCCTTGGCGCTCATCGGGTGCTGGGCGGCCTTGGCCGCCAGGCCGGCGAGGGCGGCGTCGTCGTAGTTGACCGTCATGACGGCGGGGTCCACCCCGGGCGCCAGGCTGCCCGAAGCGCTCATGATCACCGGCGTGCCGTCGGCGAAGACCTTGATGTGGAAGGCGAGACTGCGGCCCGTCACCGCCAGCTGGTACGGCGAGCCGTCGCGGTCCTGGCCGGTGACGACCTGCTTGAAGACGGCGAGGATGGACTGGCCCTGGCCTTCCTGCACGGCGGGCAGGATGCTGACCGAGACCTTGCCGAGCTGGCCGCTCGGGGCGCCGAACGCCTGCGGCTCCGAGTCGACGAGCGCGCGCAGGGCCTTCTCGACGGAGGCGGCGTCCTTCGGGTCGGCGCCGGCGAGCGGGATGCCTTGCGGCGCGTCCTCGGTCTGCGGCGGGGCCTTCTTGGCCGGCGCCTTGCGCAGGCCCGCGGCGGGCGAGTTCTGGCGGACGCCGCCCATGCGTTCGGCGAGCGCGTCGGCCTGAGCGGGCGTGAAGGTCGGGCGCGCGGACGAGCCGTCGAACAGCGCCGCGCCTTCCGGAGCGGGGGAGTGCGGCGTGCGCGCCCCGGAGACGCCGGAGGCGACCGCGCGGAAGGCGCGCGCCGCTTCCGCGCGCGTGCGCGGCAGGCGGGTGGGCGCGGGCGCGGCGGGCTTGGCCGGGTCGGACGGACCCGCGGCGGGGGCGGACGCGGCGGCGGCGGCCGGGAGGGCCGGCGCGGCGGCGGGGGCGGCGGCGAGCGGCGCGGCGACGGCGGCCGCGGGGCCGGAGAAGCCCAGGGCCGGGACGGACGGCGCGGCCGAGAGCGCGGACGGAGCGGAGAGCGCGCCCAGCGCGGGGGAGGCGAGGGTCCGGACGCCGGCCGCGGCGGCGGCCGAAACGCCCGAGGCGCCCGCGGCGGGGACGGCGGCCGACACGACCTGGGCCGCGGCGGCGGCCGCGTCGAGCAGGGAGCCGGCGAGGATGGCCGGCGCGAGGGCGGCGGCGAGGGTCCGGCGGAGGAGCCGACGGGCGGAGGGGGTCATGTGCGCAAAGGATAGCGGGCGCCCCCGCCGCCGTCCCGGAGCTTTCGGCCCCCCGGAAAAGGGAATGGACCCACGCCGGTTTGGGTCTTTGGTCCGCGGACTGATATACTCTCCCCGTGGACATCAAACGCATCCGGGTGTTGAGCGTCGAGGACGAGCCCGACCTCCAGCGCCTGCTCTCCTTCGCGCTGAAGGAGGACGAGTTCGAGGTGCACCTGGCCTACGACGGCCCGCAGGGCCTGCAGAAGGCCGTCGCGCTCAAGCCGCACGTGATCCTGTGCGACCTGATGCTCCCGGGCTACGACGGCCGCGAGCTCATCACCCGCCTGCGCGACTATCCGGGCACCAAGGACATCCCGGTCATCGTGATCACCGCCTACGCCGACGACGAGCGCTTCCGCGAGTCCGAGCTGCGCGCGCTGGGCGTGCGCCACTACCTGCGCAAGCCGGTCCCCAACGACACCTTGGTCCGCCTGCTCCGGGAGACCGCGGCCCCCCGGTGAAATTGGTAGGATTCCGGCGATGAAACGAGCCGCGCTCCTGCTCGCCGCCGTCGCCGCCGCCTCCGCCTGCCGGGAGAAGGACCCCGTCCTGGCCCGCGTCGGCAAGCTGACGATCACCCAGTCCGAGTTCCAGCGCAAGATCGGCGAGGTGTCCCAGGGCTACCAGGACTACGTCCTGACGCCGAGCGGCCGCCGCCAGTTCCTGGACGTGCTGATCCGCGAGAAGCTGGTCCTGGCCGCCGCCCAGCACTCCGACGTCCCGCGCTCCGGCGAGTACCGCTCCCGCCTGGAGCAGCTGCGCCGCGACGAGCAGGAGCGGGTCCGGGACGGGGCCGAGGCCCTGCTGACCGCGATGTGGGTCGACGACCTGCGCAAGACCGGCGCGGTGAAGGTCGCCGACCCCGAGATCGACGACTACCTGGCCAAGCATCCGGCCGAGGTGGAGGTCCGCCACGTCCTGCTCGCCGCCCCCGACAAGGCCGAGGCCGTCGCCAAGAGGCTGCGCGCGGGCGCCAATTTCGCCAAGGTGGCCGCCGAGGAGTCGCTCGACGCCTCGACCGCCGCGCAGGGCGGCAAGTTCCCGCCGCTGATGTACGGCGAGGTGATCCCGGAGCTCGAGGAGGTCGTCTTCCGCATGCGCGTCGGCGAGATCGGCGGCCCCTTGAAGAGCAAGTTCGGCTATCACGTCGTCAAGAAGGAGTCGGAGCGGCGCCTGCCGCCGAACGCGCCGGAGACGCGCGAGCGCGTGTCCCGGCTCCTCGAGAAGCAGAAGCTCGACCGCTACCTGCAGCAGGTCCAGGAGAAGTTCCCCGTGGAGGTCGTCGATGAACAGTTCAAATAAGGCGGCGCTTCTGGCCGTCCTCCTCGCGCCCGCCGCCGCGGCGGCCGCGCCGTCGGCGCCCGCGCCGAAGTCCACGACGATGGAGGACACCGTCGCCGTCGTGGACGGCGCCCCGATCCTGCTCTCCGAGTACCAGAAGGAGGCGGCGACCGCCCTCGACTACTGGGGCAAGACCAACCCGGCCGCGCTCGCCGACCCGGCGAACGTGCGCAAGATCCGCGAGAGCACCCTCGAGGAGCTGATCACCCGCGAGCTGCTGGTCAACGAGGGCAACCGCGCGAAGATCAAGGTCCGCGACCGCGAGCTCGACGCCGCCGTCGACGAGATCAAGGCCCGCTTCCGCAAGGACGAGGCGACCGGCCGCGTCCTGGACGAGGCCGCCGCCGAGAAGGCCTTCGCCGAGCAGTTGAAGGTCGAGGGGATCGACTACGGCCAGTTCCGCGAGCGCCTGAGCCGCCAGATCATGGCGCGCAAGGTCATCGACGAGAACGTGAAGTCCAAGGTGACGCCGCCGACCGAGGCCGAGGCGCGCGACTACTTCGAGAAGATCAAGTCCTACATCGCGTCGAAGAGCACCGAAGCCCCCAAGGGCATGGAGGAGGAGGACTTCATGGCGATGCGCGAGGCCGCCTCCCAGGTCAAGGCGATGAGCTCCGAGCGCGTGCGCGTCCAGCGCATCCTGATCCGCCTCTCGCCCGGCGCGTCCGACAACGAGCGCAAGCGCGCGTTGAAGACCGCCGAGGGCCTGCGCAAGCGCCTGGCCGAGGGCGAGGATTTCGCGAAGGTGGCCAAGGAGGAGTCCGAGGACCCCGAGAGCGCCGCCCGCGGCGGCGACATCGGCTACGTCCTGCGCGGCGTCGCCCCGCCCGAGATGGAGAAGACGGTGTTCGGGATGGAGGTCGGCCAGACCAGCCAGCCGATCCTGACCGAGATCGGCTACAGCATCCTGCGCGTCACCGAGAAGCGCGCCTCCGAGGCGCCCGAGTTCGACCGCTTCAAGGACGACCTGGCGTCCTTCCTGGGCAACATCAACTTCCGCAAGAGGCTCGACGCCTACGTGAAGACCCTGCGCGAGAAGGCGAGCATCGAGCGCCACCTCCCTGCCGCCCCTTAAGACCCTCGCCTTCACCTGCGGCGACCCCGCGGGCGTCGGACCGCGGGCGGCGCTGGCGGCGGCGCGCGTCGTCGCGCGCGAGCGGCTGGCCGAGCCCGTCCTGGTCGGCGAGCGCTCCGTCTGGCGGCGCGCCGGCCTGCGCCGGTCTGACCCGGGCGTCCTCGACACCGCGCTGGGCTTGCGCGCGCCCGAGCCCGGGCGCCCGTCCGCCGACGGCGGACGGCTCTCGGCTGCCGCGTTCGAGGCGGCGCTGGACCTGTGCGCCCGCGGCCTGGCGGCGGGCCTCGTCACCGCCCCGATCGCCAAGGACCTGTGGGCCGCCGCGGGCTACGCCCACCGCGACCACACCGAGCGCCTGGCCCGGTGCGCCGAGGACGGCCGCGCCGAGATGGTCCTGGGAGTCCCGTCGCGGCGCCTGTGGTGCGCGCTGGCCACGCGCCATCTCCCGTTGAAGGACGCCGTCCGGCGGCTGGACGCGGCCTCGGTCTTCCGCGCCGCCCGGGCACTGGATGGCGCCCTGCGCCTCCTGGGCCGCGTCCGCCCGCGCCTGGCGCTGTGCGCCCTCAACCCTCACGCCGGCGAGGGGGGCCTGCTCGGCGGCGAGGAGCGCGCCCTGCTGGCGCCGGCCGCGGCCGCCGCGCGCCGCGCGGGACTGCGCCTGGACGGCCCTCTCCCGGCCGACTCCGCCTGGCGCCTGCACGCCGAGGGCGCCTACGACGGCGTCGTGTGCCTGTACCACGACCAGGCGCTGATCCCGCTGAAGGTCGCCGGGGGGCTTTCGGGCGTGAACTGGACGGTCGGCCTGCCCTTCGTGCGCACCTCGCCCGCGCACGGGACCGCCTGGGACGCGGCGCAGACGGGCCTCATCGACCCGTCCGCGACGATCGAAGCCGCGCGCCTGGCGGCGCGCCTGCTCTAGGCGACCTTGCCGATCCCTTTCGAGGCCAGCAGGTCGTTCAGGTAGCTGTCGAGGGCGTCCGCGTAGATGGGCGCGTAATCTGGACCCAGGTAGTAGGACGAGGCGTCGCTGGAGCTCTTCAGCTTGGCGCCGTTCTGGAGCGAGTGCACGGTCCGGATCGACTTGCACATCTTGGCCTTCTTGTCGGCGGGCAGCGCCTCGATGGCCTCCGGAGAGGCGAGTTTCGCGGGGGACGCGGCCAACTGGGCCCTGTCCTCCTCGCTGAGCTGGCAGGGGACGGCCGCGCGCGCCGGTGCGGCGAGGGCGACCGCGAGCAAGGGAAGCAGCAGAAGGGGTTTCATGGGGACGACCTCCTGGCCAGAGTATAGGCCGGGCTCCCGGGCAAATCAAGGGCCCCGGTCCGTCCTAACCGGATTTTTACCGACGGGTTAATCCTGGGTAATTCGGGGCCGGCCGCCTTGACAAAGAACGGGGCTCCCTCTACACTCGGGGTATGCGTCCGTGCTCCCGCGCGCTCGTCGCGCTCCTCGTCGGGTCCCTCTGCGTCCCCGCCGCTCGGGCCGCCAAACACGCCGCCAACGCCAAGGGCGACCGCTCGGTCTCCGAGATCGAGCAGTACATCGAGGCGGAGGCGCCGAACTTGGACCCCGAGACGCGCGCCGAGGTCATCGGCAAGATCGGGGACATCTTCGCCCAGCTTCCGCAGGACCGCAGCAAGCAGGGCGACTTCATCCGGCAGATGGTGAAGGCCGACCCGTCGCTGGGGACCCTCCTCCCGGGCTACCTCGCCCATTATCTCGAGAACCAGGCGCGGACGGTCGAGCCGACCCCGACGAAGACCCCGCTGAACGGTCCCATCAACGCGCCGGACGGCAAGACCGGCGTCCACCCGCAGCTCCCGTCGGGGTGGGAACTCGGCTTGGAGATGGCCCAGGACCGCTGGCGCCAGAACCCCACCGACCCGCACGGCAACCAGCAGCTCGGCGCGATGTACTACCTGCAGCACGAGTGGCGCGGCGCTTGGGACCGCTTCAACGACGCCTACAACGCCGGCGGACGCGACCCGCAGATGGTGGCGAACATGGCGGGAGCGGCCTACGAGCTGGGGGACTACGCGTCCGCCGCGCGCGCCGCGCGCGAGGCGCTCGCCTTGGACCCGGGGAACAAAGAGGCACTGACGATCTACCAGTTCTCCAAGGATCGGGTGCCGAAGGTGCGCCTGCCGTCGGCCCTGCCGGACTTCTCGACGGACCGGACGGCCGGGTCCGTGCCGGAGGGCGCGAACGCGCCCGTCGCGGCGGGCGCGCCCGCCGGCGGGGTCGTCGCCGCGCCGCCCCCGTCGGGGATGACCGCCCAGCAGGTCGCGGACCTGGCCAAGCAGGCCGCCGCGGGCGGGCCGAGCCAGCTCGCGCGCTCGGCCCAGTTCACGAAGGACGCGGCCAACGCGCTGCGCGTGCGCGATTATCCGGTCGCGTATCAGCTGGCGAGCGACGCGATCGTCCTGAACCCGCAGAACGCGCAGGCGCTGAACTACCGCGCGATGTCGCTGAGCCAGATGCGGCGCTACTCGGACGCGGTCCAGGACGCGAGCGCCGCGCTCGGCCTGGCGCCGGGCAGCGCGGCGGTCCTGCAGACGCGCTCGTGGGCGTTCGCGAAGCAGGGGAAATATAAGGAAGCCCTGGTGGACGCGGAGGCCACCCTCTCCGGCGACCCGAACAACGCGTTCGCCCTCGAGAACAAGGCCTTCGCGCAGGCGGGTCTCGGCGACCGCGAGGGGGCGCACGACTCGCTGCGCCGCGCCGCGGCGATCGACCCGCGCTTCTCCACCCGCC
>JACQBB010000198.1 GCA_016194625.1 Elusimicrobiota bacterium
GGACGGCCCAGGCGGGGTCGCGCGTGACGGCGATCATCGCGCTAGACGGCCTCCCACCCGGCCGCCAGGCCCTGACCGACGCCGATGCACAGCGCGGCCAGACCGCGCTTGGCCTTGCGGCGGCGCATCTCGTGCAGCAAAGTCACGACGATGCGGCAGCCCGACGAGCCGAGCGGGTGGCCGAGCGCGATCGCGCCGCCGTTGACGTTCAGGCGCGCGCGATCGAGGCCGAGCTCGCGCTGGCAGGCCAGCGACTGCGCGGCGAACGCCTCGTTGATCTCGACGAGGTCGGCGTCCTCGGCCTTCCAGCCGAGGCGGCCGGCGACCTTGCGGATCGCGGGCACCGGACCGACGCCCATCACCGACGGGTCGACGCCCGCCGCGGCCGAGCCGGCCCAGCGCGCGAACGGCTTCAGGCCGAGGGCGGCCGCGCGCTTGGCCTCCATCACGACGACCGCGGAGGCGCCGTCGTTGAGCGTGGAGGAGTTGCCGGCGGTGACCGACCCATCCTTGCGGAAGGCGGGCTTGAGCGTGCCGAGCTTCTCCAGGCTGGTGTCGGGGCGGATCGTCTCGTCCTGCGAGAATTCGACCGCGGGTCCCTTCTTCTGCGGGATCGGGACGGGGACGATCTCCTCGGCGAACACGGAGTCGCGGGCCATCGCGGCGCGGTGGTGGCTCGCGAGCGCGAACTCGTCCTGGTCGGCGCGCGAGACCCGGTAGCGCTCGGCGACGTTCTCGGCGGTCTCGCCCATCGACTCGAGCGGGAACAGCGCCTTGAGCCGCGGGTTCGGGTAGCGCCAGCCGAGCGCGGTGTCGTAGGCGGTCAGGTTGCCGAACGCGTAGCCGGACTCGGCCTTCGGCAGCGAGTACGGCGCGCGGCTCATGCTCTCGACGCCGCCGGCGACGTACACGTCGCCCTCGCCGGCCAGCACGGCGCGCGCGGCGGCGTTGATCGCCTCCAGGCCCGACGAGCACAGGCGGTTGACGGTGCAGCCGGGCACGCTCTGCGGCAGGCCCGCGAACAGGACCGCCATGCGCGCGACGTTGCGGTTGTCCTCGCCGGCCTGGTTCGCGCAGCCCATGTACACGTCGGCGACCTCGGCCGGGTCCACGCCCGGGGCGCGCTTCAGGGCCGCGGAGATGACGTGCGCCGCGAGGTCGTCGGGGCGGACCGACGCCAGCCCCCCTCCGAGACGGCCCACGGGCGTGCGCACGGCGGCGACGACGACGGCTTCACGCGATCCCATCGAAATCCTCCATCCTCTGGCGCCATTCGTCGCTCACGCGCACCGGACGGCCGAGCGCGTAGTCGAAGGCGACCATCACCGATTTGGCCTGCGCGACGAGGCGGCCGGTGGCCTTGTCCTCGATGCGGTACTCCATGTGGATGCTCGAGCCGCCCAGCTCCGACGCGCGGCAGCCGACGCGCATCGTCTCGTAGTGGAACGCGGGGCTCTTGTAGTCGATCTCGATGCGCGCGACGATGACGCCGAACTCCTCCGTCTTCACGCGGCCGAGCACCTTCTTGATGTACTCGATGCGGGCGCTCTCGAGGAAGCTCAGGTAGTTGGCGTTGTTCACGTGCCCGAGCGCGTCGGTGTCGGCGAAGCGCACCGGCACCTCGGCGACGATCTTGTAGCCGTCCATCAGCGGGCCTCCCGCAGCAGCTTGGCGAAGCGCGAGCGGCTCATCACGACCTGCAGGACCGAGCCCTCGCCGATCTTGCGGCCGCGGCTGTGCACCTCGGCGCGCGTGTACACGCGCGCGCCGCGCACGCGCACCAGCTTGGCGACCACGTGCAGCGGCGCGCCGATGCGCGCGGGGCGCAGGTGCTTGACCAGCACGCCGCCGCCGACGGCCTCCTCGTGCGGCTCCAGATAGGGCGCCAGCAGCATCCGCGACGCGGTCTCCATGTGGTAGACCATCGCCCAGGTCGCGTACAGCGGGTGACGCACCAGGCCCTGCAGGTGGGGGCGCATGTGCTTCTCCACCTTCGCGGGCATGTCGACGGTGTGGCCGGCGCGCAGTCCTTCCCTCATCCCAGCATCCCGAAGGCGGCCAGGCGCACGGCCTCGGCCGCGGCGGAGAACGGCATCGCCTCGGCCGCGTCGCGGGCGGCGGCGCCCATTTTTTTAAGCTTCTCGCGGTCGGCCATCAGCTCGACGAGCGCGGCGGCCAGCAGGCGCGGCGCCTTCTTCGGGCTGGGATAATGCACCATCCGGCCCGCCTCCGGCGGCAGGATGTCGCGCACGCCGTAGTGGTCGCTGGCCAGCACCGGCAGGCCCGCGTGCATCGCTTCGACCACGTTGAGGCCGTAGCTCTCGTGCACCGACGGAGACACGAACAGGTGGGGCAGGCGCAGATAGGCGCGCTTGGCCGCGGCGTCCAGGTAGCCGGGGAACACGACCTTCACCTTCTTGAGCTTGGCCGCGGCGGCTTTCACCTTCTTGTGGTACGACTGGCCCATCATGAACGCGGGTTCGCCGCACACGAACAGGCGCACGTCCTTGCCCTCCAGGCCGCCGTTGATCTCGAGCTGGCGCAGGGCCTCGAGCAGGAGGTGGATGCCCTTCTCCGGCGAGATGCGCGACAGCGTCATCAGCACGAAGGCGTCGGGGCCGATCTCGTGGTAGTCGCGCAGCTCGTCGGCCCGGTTCTCGTCGGCGGGCGCGGCGTCCTCGGCCCACACGCCCCACGGGATCACCGCGATGCGCCGGTCGAGCTCGGCCCGGCCGATCAGGTCGCCGTAACAGCGGCGGATGGTCTCGGCCATCGCCGTCGAGGGCACCACGATGCGGCGCGAGTGCACCACGGTCTCGCGCTGTTTGTCGAACACCAGGTTCAGCACGTCGGGCAGGACGCGGTCGGCGCCCAGCTCCCTCAGCTTCTCGTGCACGCGCGTCAGGCTCTCGGGGGCGAAGAAGCGGCGCAGGTAGAGCTTGTTGAAGTAGTCCACCACGTCC
>JACQBB010000199.1 GCA_016194625.1 Elusimicrobiota bacterium
GGCGGCAGGGCGGCGGGCGCGGCGAGCGGCGCGGCGGCGAGCGGGGCGGCCGACAGCGACACGGCGGACGGGGCGGCGGCGAGGGCGGAGGGCGAGTACGCGCCGGCGGCGCCGAGGGCGCCGGGGGCGGCGACATAGGCGGGCGCGGACGCCGGAGCCAGCGGGGCGTCCACCAGGACGCGCGGCAGGGCCGCGTGAGCGGTGCCGGCCGCGGCCAGGAGCAGGGAGAGCAGTGCGCGCCTCATCTGCTCATAGTGTAGACCAGGGACGGTCCGGACGCCTGAGTCCTGCGGTCCCGACGGGCGGTCCCGAAGGCCTAGGGCGCGTGGGCCTTCGCCGGACGGGCCGATTTTAGGAAGTATTTCCAGGCTTTTTCGGAATCCCCGGTGGGGTCCGGGACGGGGGAGAGGCGCTCGTAGGACAGGACGAGGAAGCGGCCGTCGGGAGCAGGGGGCAGGACGACGAACTCGCCGCGCCCCAGGCGCGGCGGGCCCGAGGGCGGGACGTGCGGGTCGCCGTCCATCAAAGGCACGCCGTGACGGTACCGCGCCCGCTTCGCGCCGGCCACGACCGCCGTCCCGGCCTTCTCGGGGGGGCGTCCCATCGTGGTCGCCGCGGGGCCCTTCAGGAACTCGTCGGGGGTCTTGTAGAACGAGCCCGGGGCCCCGTACAGGTTCACGGCGAGACGGTCCGAGCCTTTCTCGAAGGCGAGCACCGCGTCGGCGCCGCCCGCGTTGGCGTACTCGGTCCGCTCCCAACCCGCCGGGGCGGCGACCGTCAGCAGGGCCGCGATCGCGGCGCCGGGCGACGGCCGCGGGGCGGGGGCCGCCGCGGCAGGAGGCGTCTCATCGCGTCCAGTATAGCCGATTTCGTAGAATCCCCTCGTGGCGACCTTGGTCCTGAACGCGTCCCAACTGCTCACGATGGCGGGCTCCGAGCATCCCCGCGCGGGCAAGGAGAAGGGCTCGATCGGACTCCTGCGCGACGGCGCGGTGCTGATCGACGCCGGCAAGGTCGTCGCCGCGGGACCCCGCGAGCGCGTGCTCGCCCACCCGTTGGCCGCGAAGGCCGCGACGGTGAGCGCGAAGGGCGGCGTGGTGACGCCCGGCTTCGTGGACGCGCACACCCACCCCGTGTTCGCCGCGCCGCGCCTGGACGACTTCGAGGCGCGCGTCTCCGGCGCGGCCTACGCCGACATCGCCGCCCGCGGCGGCGGCATCCTGTGGACCGTCAACGGCGTGCGCGGCGCGGCCGAGTCCGACCTGGTCGCCGGCCTGCGCCGGCGCGCGCACGACTTCCTCGCCTGCGGCACGACGACGATCGAGGCCAAGTCCGGCTACGGCCTGGACCTCGAGAACGAGCTCAAGATGCTGCGGGTCCTCAAGACCGTCGCGGAGCGCGAGCCGCTGGGCGTCGTGCCGACCGTGCTGGGCGCGCACGCGGTCCCGCCCGAGCTGAAGGGCCGCAAGGACGAGTACGTGGCCCGCGTCTGCGCCGAGCTGATCCCGCGCGCCGCCGCTGAAGGGCTGGCGAAGTTCGTCGACATCTTCTGCGAGCAGGGCTACTTCGACCTGGCCGACCTCGAGAAGGTCGCCGACGCCGCCGACAAGGCGGGCCTGGGGCTGAAGGTCCACGCCGAGCAGCTGACGACGATGGGCAGCCTGCCCGCGGCGCTGAAGCGCCGCGCGGTGTCCGTGGACCACCTGGACCACGCCGACCCGGCGCGCTTCCCCGACCTGGCCGCGACGCGCACCGTCGCCTGCCTGGTCCCCGGCTCGAACTACTTCCTGAACAAGCCGTATCCCGACGCGCGGCGGCTGCTCGACGCCGGCGCCGCCGTCGCTCTGGCCACCGACTTCAACCCGGGCACCTGCCCGTGCTGGGACATGCGCACCATCGTGTCCATCGCCTGCACGCAGATGAAGATGACTCCCGCCGAGGCGCTCGTCGCCGCCACCATCAACGGCGCGCACGCGGCGGGCGTCGGCGCGACCCACGGCTCGCTGGAGGCGGGCAAGGCCGCCGACCTGGTCTGCCACGACGCCGAGGACTGGCGCGAGATCGCCTACTGGTTCGGCGCGTCGAAGGCGCGCTGGACGATGAAGGCCGGGAACGTCGTCGCGGGGGCGGCGTGAAGGTCCTGCTGTTCGACATCGACGGCACCTTGATCCGCGCCGGCGGCTCGGGCCGCAAGGCGCTGAACCGCGCCGCCGAGGAGCTGTACGGCGTGAAGAACGCCTGCTCGGAGCTCTCGCTGGCCGGGCGCACCGACCTGTACAACTTCGGCGCGGCGTACAAGTTCGCGACAGGCAAGAAGCCGACGAAGGCGGCGGTCGAGCGGCTCCATCAGGCGTACTTGAAGCACCTGCCGTATTTCGTGCGCGCCTCCATCCGCAACGGCACCTATCACGTCCCGCCGGGGCTGAAAAGGCTTTTGAAGCGGTTGAGCCGGGAGAAAGGCGTCCTTCTGGGGTTGGGGACCGGGAACATGGAAAAAGGGGCCCGGATAAAACTGGACCCTTCGGGCTTCAACGTCTATTTCATGTTCGGAGGCTACGGGTCGGACGCCTTCCACCGGCATGCGTTGTTGAAAAAAGCCGTTCGGCGCGCGAAGGCCTTGGCCCACGAGCCGTTCGATAAGGGCGACGTGTACGTGATCGGCGACACGCCCCTCGACGTGGCCGCCGGCAAGAAGGCGGGCTTCAAGACCGTCGGCGTCGGCACCGGCTTCGCCGACTGGGCGGCGCTGAAGGCGTCCAAGCCCGACCACTTGGCGCGCGACTACAAGGACCTGAAGAAATGGCTGAGCTGGTTCGACTTGAGCTGAAGACGCAGGACGACGCGGCGGAGTGCGCGGCGCGGGTCGCCGCGGCGGCCCCGCGCGCGGCTCTGCCCACGCACGCGCGCGTCCGCGTCCTGCGCGGCGCCGCCGACGCGCTGGAGCGCGACGCCGAGGCGCTCGCCCGGCTCGTCGTCGAGGAGGTCGCCAAGCCGCTGAAGGACGCCCGCCGCGAGGTCGCCCGGACCGTCGGGACCCTGCGCCTGGCCGCCGAGGAGGCGTCCCGCGTCCGCGGCGAGGTCCTCCCGCTCGACCTCGACGAGGCCTCCGAGGGCCGCTGGGCGATCGCGCGCCGCTTCCCGCGCGGGCCGGCGCTGTTCATCACCCCGTTCAACTTCCCGCTGAACCTGGCCGCGCACAAGGTCGGGCCGGCCGTCGCGGCCGGCCTGCCGTTCGCGCTGAAGCCGGACCCGCGCGCGACGAAGTGCGCCGCGCGCCTGCTGGGGGCCCTCGTAGAGGCGGGCTGGCCCGCCGACGCCGCCGTCCTCGTCTCCGGCCCGAACCCGCTCGTCGAGGCGCTGGCCGCCGACGACCGCTTCCGGATCCTGTCCTTCACCGGCTCGGCCGCGGTCGGCTGGCGGCTGAAGTCCCTGGCGGGCAAGAAGCACTGCGTGCTGGAGCTGGGCGGCGACGCGGGCGTGCTGGTGTGCGCCGACGCCGACCTGCCGTGGGCCGCGGCGCGCTGCGCCTGGGGCGCGTACGCCTACTCCGGCCAGGTGTGCATCTCGGTGCAGCGGATCTTCGTCGAGAAGGCCGCGCACGCGGAGTTCCGCAAGCTGCTCGTCGCCAACGTCCAGCACCTGAAGTGCGGCGACCCGGCGGACGAGACCGTGGACTGCGGCCCTCTGATCGACGAGGCCGCGGCCGCGCGCGTCGAGTCCTGGGTCAAGGCGGCCGTCGCCGGCGGCGCCAAGCTGTGGGCCGGGGGGCCGCGCCGGGGCGCGTTCCTGCCGCCCGCCCTGCTCGAGGGCGTCCCCGCGGACGCCCAGCTCGCGCGCGAGGAGGCCTTCGGCCCCGTCGCGCTGCTGGAGGCCGTCGACTCGCGCGAGCGCGGATTGGACCGCCTCTCGGACGGGCGCTACGGGCTCCAGGCCGGCGTGTTCACCAACGACCTGGCCTTCGTCTCGCGCGCGTACGCGCGCCTGCCGGTCGGCGGCCTGGTCGTCAACGACGCGCCCACCTGGCGCTCCGACGCGATGCCGTACGGCGGCGTGCGCGACTCGGGGCTCGGCCGCGAGGGCGTGCGCTCGACCATCGAGGAATACACGGAAGTCCGCACCCTGGTGATGGGCGCGGCGATCGGATGACGGGGAGGATGCGATGAACCAGCTCGTGGAATGCGTGCCCAATTTCTCGGAGGGCCGCGACAAGGCCAAGGTGCAGACGGTCGTGGACGCGGCGAAGTCCGCCGGCGTGACCATCCTGGACGTGGAGACCGACGCGGACCACAACCGCTGCGTGCTGTCCTTCGTCGGCGCGCCCGACGCGTGCGTCGAGGCGTGCTTCCGCGTGGTGAAGACCGCGGCCGGGCTCATCGACTTGAACCATCACAAGGGCGAGCACCCGCGCATGGGCGCCACCGACGTGGTCCCGTTCATCCCCGTCGCGGGCGTGACCATCGCCGACTGCGTCAAGCTGGCCGAGAAGTGCGGCGAGCGCGTCGGCCGCGAGCTGGGCATCCCCGTCTACCTGTACGACCACGCGGCGCGCCGGCCGGAGCGCAAGGACCTGGCGAGCGTGCGCA
>JACQBB010000172.1 GCA_016194625.1 Elusimicrobiota bacterium
AACGGGGGTGGGTCGCGACGAGGAACAGGACGCAGAAGACGGCGGAAAAGACCTTGGCGAATCGGCCGGGGTTCTTCACGGCCATGAATCTACCATTCCTTATTATCGGGCACAAGACCCGCGGAAGGGCGGCGGAGGGCTACTTTTTGGGCTTCGGCCGCGGCGCCGGGGACGCCTTCGGGGGATTCAGCCGGTCCGCGAGCGCCTTGCGGGCCGTCTCCAAGTCCGCCCGGGTCGCCGGGTCCTTCTCGGCGCGGACCGCCTCGGTCAAGGCCGCCGCGGAAGAGGCGTCGCCGGCCAGAGCCGCGGCGCGCGCCGCGGCGCGGCGCGCGTGCGCGTCGCGCGACTTGAGCCCCGCGCGGGCGGCGTCCTGGCCCGAAGCGTCGCCGAGCCGGGCCAGCGCTCCCGCCGACTCGAGGCGGACCCCCTCGTCGGGATCGTCCAGGGCGGACTTCAGGGCCGTCGTCGAGGCCGGGTCGGCGATCTGGGCCAGCGCCGCGGCCGCGGTCTTGCGCATCGACGGGTCGCGGTCCTTCAGCAGGGCCGACAGCGGCCCGGCGGCGGGGGCCCGGAGCACGCCGAGCGAGCGCACCGCCGCGAAGCGCACGGGCGCCGAAGCGTCCTGGAGCGCGGCGACGAGCGCCGGGGACGCGGCGGGATCGCCGAGGAGCCCGAGGGAGGTGGCCGCGGTCTGGCGGACGCGCTCGTCCTTGTCGGCGGCGAGGAGCCCCTCGAGGACCGCCCGCCCCTCCGGGCGGCGCAAGCCGGGCAGGGCATCGGCGCCGCGGTTGCGCTCGGCCGGGTCCGCGGAGCGCGTCCGCGCGACCGCCGCCGCGAACGGGTCCCCCGACTGCGCCCGCGCGCCCACCGCCAGGACCGCCGCCATCGCCGCCGCCCACGATATCCTCACGTTCCCCTCCTCAGTGGATGACGCCGATCTTGCGGATGGCGGTCGCCGCGCCGCCCGGCGACTTCACCTTGATGCGCGCGATGTAGCCGCCCTTCGCGACGAGGGCGCCCGCGTCGTTGCGGCCGTCCCACGGCACGAAGTTCAGGCCGGTGAAGCCGCCCTGCGAACCGCTGCCGCAGTGGATCGTCTTGACCAGGTAGCCGAGCTCGTCGTAGATCTGGATGGTCACGTCCGAGTCCGCGTTCAGCGTGTAGGTGATCTGCGTCATGCCGGCCGGACCGCCCTTGCGCGTGTCGAACGGGTTCGGGTAGTTGCTGACGCCCGAGATGATGTTCGAGGTCTGGCCGGTGTTGGCCGACTGCGCCGCCGGCGACCACTGCGAGAGGACGCCCGCGCCGCTGATCGCGCGCACGCGGTAGGTGTAGAACTGCCCCGGCGGGCGCGTCCCCTCGCCCGGGTAATGGGAGGCGTCGCCGACGATGTAGGTGGTCTTCGTCGCCGGGATGAAGTTGATCGTGCGCCAGACCACGTTGGCCGACAGGTCCTTCGGGTCGCCGCCGCGCTCCTGGACCTCGTACTGCGCGACGCCGGACACGCTCTGGGCCGACGCGTTCCAGCGGACGTTGTACGAGGTCTTGCCCTGCTCGAGCGGCGTCGCCGGTCCCGGCGTCGTCGGCGGGATCGGGTCGACGCGGTAGACGAACATCGCCTGCGTCGGCGAGACCACGCCGTTGGCCGACACGTACTGCGCGAACAGGATCGCGGCGTCGTCCGACACGACCTCGCCGATCGTGTGCTGGATCGGCGCCGAGCCGCGCAGGCCGCGGCCGGTGTACGGCGGCGGGTCGCCGGCCTGGGCGATGACCTCGAGCGTGCTGCCGCCGGCCTTGCGCACGCGCATGATCTCGGAGCCGACGAAGACCAGCGGATTCGTCTGGATGTTGAGGTTCGCGGCGTTGTCCACCGTGAACGAGGTCGCGCCCTGCGACAGCGGGCTCGTCAGGCGCGCGATGCCGGGGATGCCGAGCACCAGGTTGCCCAGCGACGCCGCGGTGATCGGCGCGTTGTTCGCCTTCACGCGGAACGCCGCGGCGCTCATCCCGGCGATGCCGGTCACGGTCACCGACGACCACTTGTGCGTGATGCCGATCGGGTCGTCGTAGTAGCGGCCGACCGCCACCTGGTAATAGCCCGACGTGCCGACCATCGGCAGGTTGAAGTTCAGCTGGCCCGCGCTCGGCGACCAGGACGTCGGCGCCAGGCCCTGGCCGGGGTCGGGCGCGGTCTTGGCGAGGTTGCCCGGGTCGGCCGGGTCCAGGCCGATGCGGAACTGCGGCTTGGTCGAGCCCGCGGAGAACAGCACGATGTCCGGGATGCCGTCCTTGTTGATGTCCACGTCCAGGATGCCGGTGCCCGTGATGTCGGTGGTCGGCACGCCGTCGCCGAGCAGGGAGACCTGGTCGGGGCGCGTGCTGAGGCCGATGAAGAAGTTGTCCGGGCGGCCGTCTCCGTTGACGTCCACCAGCGGCGGCGACTCGACGCAGTTGCCGATCGTGCAGGCGCCGTTCGCGCACCAGGAGCGCCCGTCCGGGCACATCCAGTGGGTCATGTCCGGGATCGGGTTCTTGTTGGAGTCCAGGCAGATGTCGTTGCGCGGGTTCGCCGGGTCCCCGCCGTTGTTGCAGTTCAGCGCGTCGATCTTCGCGTACGCCGGATAGCCGACCGCCGCGCCCGGGATGCCGGAGCCGGCGCGGGTCACGACGATCGGCGGCAGCGCGGAGCTGATCGAGACGCCCGGGACCGTCAGCGGCGCGATCAGCGTGGTCTTCGAGGCGACCGGCGGCTGCTGGACGGGGTCGGGCGCGGCGACGATCGGCGCGCCGCTCGGCGCGAGGATGTCCGTGAAGTTGTTGAGCGCGAAGCCGACCGTGTGGCCCAGCGTCGAGCCGCCCGCGCGGTCCGTGTAGCCCATGTCGGCGGAGATGAAGATCGTCGTCGCCGCCGTCGAGACGGTCAGGTACGGGATCCCGGAGACCGTCAGCGGCACCAGCGCGACGCCGCCCGAGAACGCGCCGCTGGTCGAGACGGAGAGCTGGCCGATCAGCTGGTCGACCGCCGGGTTGAACACCCCGGTGCCGTTGTCGAGCCAGATCTTGATGATGGAGGCGTCGCCGTCGCCGACGAAGGCGCTCGTCGCCGTCGCCACGGTGCCCAGCTGGCGCAGGCGGATCGAGGCGATGTTGACGAACTCCTGGCTGGTCTGGAAGTTCAGAGTCAGGATCGGGACGTTCGCGTCCCCCTGGCCCGCGCCGTTGGGCGCGGCCGAGAACCCGGACACCTTCAGCGACAGCGGGCTGATCGCCACGTCGCTGCCGACGAACGGGTAGCCGGTCGTCTGCGTGCCGAGCGGGTTCGTGCGCGTCTCCCCGACGTACAGCACCTGGGTGACGATGTCGCCGCGCGGCATGCTGAGCCAGGTGGGGTCGCGCACCGCCACGTGGACCAGGTCGTTGGCCACGGCGGCGTCGCCGATGTCCCACGCGACGAAGAAGGTCTGCGCGGTCGGGCCGATGAACTGGTCGGAGTTCAGCGTGATCACCTGCTGGACGTTCGAGTCGTTGGTCTGGTCGAACACGTCGACCTTGCGCAGCGGCGCGCCGACCGACAGGTTCAGGCGCGGGGTGTTCGCGTTGCCCAGCGAGTCGCCGCGCGACACGATGCTGATGCAGGGCCTGCCGGTGAGGTTGTCGATGCCCGGCGTGAACGCGGCCGCGCAGCCGGGGCCGCTGAAGGTCATCAGCTCGGCGCCGTTGGCCCACAGGCGGCCCAGCGTCGGCTGGCCGGTGTTGTCGACGGGGAAGCCCTTCGTCGAGGTGATGACCATGTCGAACGGCGTGCTCTGGGAGCTCGACACCGCGACGACGAGCGTCGTGTTGACCTCGGAGACGTTGATGTCGTTGCCGTCCAGCGTGTCGTTCTGGTTGATGTCCTTGAAGACGCGGACGAACTTGATGTTCGTGTTGCGGCCGAGCGGCTTGTTGGTGTCCTGCGAGCCGCCGCCGCGCTCGACGCGCAGCGAGCGCCACGGCGCGAGCGCGATGTCGGTGGTCAGGTTGAAGCGCATCATCGAGACGTTCGCCTGCGCCTGCAGCACGCCGGGCACGCCCGAGATTATGTCGTTGACGCCCATCGTCACGTGCGAGACCACCTTCGAGACCGTCAGCAGCGGGTTCGAGGAGAAGCTCGCCGGGAAGGTCACGATGTTCGGGACCTGGACCGTGAGGTACGCGGGGTTCAGGATCGCCGCGCCCTCCTTCTCGCCCTCCATCGCGAACTGCGAGATGTCGTAGGTCACGAAGTACGAGGCCGGGACGGTCGTGACCAGGATCGGGTTCTTGAGGATGATGGTGACCGTGCCCGTGCTGAAGGTGTCGTTGCCGAACGAGATCAGGTTCGGGAAGCTGCCGTCGACGGCCGGGCTGGAGTCCACCAGGTCGAAGATGCCGTTGCCGTTCGCGTCCTTCCAGACCTTGATCGCGTTGACGTCGCTGTCCAGCGACGATCCCGAGCCGGTGCGGTCCACCTTGATGCGCTGGACGATCGCGGTGTTCTGGTCGGTCACCAGCGTCAGGCGCGTCATCGCGACGTTCTTGTCGTTCTGGAAGGCGAAGTTGCCCGACAGCTGGTCGAGCACCGCCGTCACGGTGTTGACCGTCGGCGCCAGCACGAAGGTCGGGCTGGCGACGCCGGTGCTCAAGAACACCGCCGTGTGACCCGCGCTGGTCGGCAGCAGCTTGAAGCGCGCCGCGTCGGGCGCGAACACGCCGGTGACCTCGTTCGGCGGCGCGAGCGTCGGGTGCGAGAAGCGCGCCGACGGCGAGACGTCGAACGCGATGTACACGGTCGTCGGCGTCGAGGTGACCAGCATGTAGCCCGGGCTGCCGATCGACGGGTCGTTGATCGGCACCGACACGCGGCCGCTGATCCCGGAGCCGCCGAAGGTCGACGCGCCCAGCGGCACGTCCGCGACGTCCACGCCGCTGAAGGGGTCGCGGTGGAACACGCCGTCCGGGGAGTGGAACGCGCGGATCGCGGACAGGTCGGAGTCCAGGCCGTTCATCCCGACCGGCAGGATGCGGTTGAAGTCGATCTGCGACAGCTCGACCTGGAACTGGCTGGAGACCATGTCCAGGCGCAGCGCCGCGACGTTGTTGACGCCCTGCGCGATCGAGGGCGAGACGAACGCGCCCGCCGCGTGCGTGGAGGTCACCGTGTTGAGCTGCCCGCGGATGACGTTCAGCAGCGTGCCGCCGACCGCGCCGCCGAAGCTCGACTGGGTGTAGCCGACGATCTCGCTGTCGACGATCAGGTAGTCCGTCGTTCCGGTCGGGGGCACCGGCAGGCCCGCCGTCGAGCTGAACACCCAGACGGGGTCGATCGTGCCGACGACCGGGTTGGTCGGGATCGGGCCGGCGAGGGTCGGCGCGGCGAAGGTGCCGCTCGAGGTGCTGAAGTACGGCGTCGCGGTGATCGAGAGGACCTGAGGCGCCGGGATGATCGCGCGCATCTTGGACGTGAACGGCAGCGGCGAGGTCGTGTCGTAGCTGTTGGGCAGCGTCAGCGCGTTCAGGAACGGGTTGTCCGACACGGGGCTGTTGATCGGCAGCGAGGTCGCCAGGATGTTGACGCCGACCGTGCGCGGGGCCTGGGTGATCGGGTCCGTCGGCTGGGCCGTCGGCGAGACGTGGTAGACGAGGAAGTACCTCTGCGGCTGGGGCGCGCGCGAGGGCGTGACGATGTGGACCGGCGAGAACATGTTGACCTGCGAGACCAGGGGCAGGCCCTGGTAGTTGCCGAAGGTCCCCGTGCCGAGCAGGACGCAAGTCGTCGGGTTGAAGATGCCCGAGTTGCCGGCGTCGTACCACAGCGACACCATGTCGATGTCGCCGGCGACGGTGCCGGCGGACGTCGCCGTCCCGGTCGCGTTGACCAGGATCCAGCGCATGTTCGCGTCCGAGACCTGCGTCTGCAGGTTCAGGACCGCGACGGCGACGCTGCTCTTCTGCTGGAGGTACGGGCCGACGGGGGCGTCGACCGTGTCCGTCGAGACCACGCGCACCTTGTCCGGGAACTTGGCGACGTTGGAGACGAACGAGTCGCTGAGGCCCACCGGCGGGATGCCGATGTTCTGCGTCGACAGCTTCTTGGGCAGGGTGATCTGCAGGTACGAGGTCGTGTAGATCGGCAGCGGCGCGCCGGGGAAGGCCGCCCACGTGCTCGTGCTCGGGCCGATCGCGATGCCGAGGCTGGCCTGCGGCGAGACGGTCGCCAGCGGGTCGACGTCGAACGCGACGAAGTAGTCGACCTTCGTCGTGCCGATCTGCTGGCCGCCGCCGCCGACCAGGCTGAGGATCGGGATGCGCGCCGGGCCGGACACGATCTTGCCGGCCGCCATGTCGCGCGCGCCCGTCCCCTCCTGGCCGCGCCAGCAGCTGGTGTACTTGTTGTTCGGGAGGTCGACGCCGAAGCAGTAGACGACCTCCTTCTGCGTCTCGTCGGTCTGGCCGTCGTTGACGATCAGGCGGTTGAAGGTGTCCGCCGACATCGGGTTGTCCGACGGGAACATCGCCAGGATGCCGGAGACGACGACCTCGGCCGCGCCGTTGGTCGGGCCGGTCGAGTACAGCGGCGTCGCCAAGGACACGTACGGGAAGTTGTGGGTGACCAGGTTCAGCGGCGAGACCTGGGAGTCGGTCGAGACCTCGAGCAGGCCGTCGTTGTTCTGGTCGACCCAGACCTTGATGTCCGTGACGTCCGAGGCCTGGTTGACCTGCGCGAACAGCGGGTTGTAGAAGCCGTTGCCGCCGTTGATCGTGGACGGCAGCCAGCGGTCGAGCTTCAGCGCCGTCCACTCGGCGGCGCCCGAGTTGGTGCGCAGCGTCATCTTCGCGACCGGCACGTTGCGGTCGTTCTGCACCAGCTTCGACGGGATCGCGTTGGTCGCCTGGCTGGTCGCGGTGCTGACGCCCTGGCGGTTCCAGTCGGTGATCAGGACCAGGTCCGGGGTCGCGTTGACGACGACCTGCGTCGACGAGATCGGGGTGAAGGTCTTGACCGAGCCGTTGCCCACCAGCGGGATCACGTTTCCGTTCTGCAGGGTCATGCCGTGCGTCTGGCCCGGGGTGGCCGTCGCGTCGATGTCGTAGACCAGGAAGTAGGTGCGCGTCGAGGTCGTGACCGTGCCGTTGATGCCCGTCGGGCTCGGGATCGTCAGCGAGACCTGGCGCGTCTCGCCGGCCGGGAACTGCGCCGACGCGACCGGGCGGTCGACGGCGAACTCGAAGAGGCCGTCGCCGGGCGTGGTGACCTGGTCGGGCTGGGTGTCCAGGTACAGGCGGACGCGGCTGACCGCCCCGTCCAGGCCGGAGCCGGAGTGGTTGATCGTGATCTGGGAGAGCACGCCCGAGAACGCGTCGGTCCAAGCGTCCAGGCGCAGCACGCCGACGTTGGTGATGCCCTGGTTGACGTAGCTATAAGAGGAAAGCGTCAAGCTGGACGGCTGCCACCAGGCGTTGATGTCGGACGCGACGATGTTGATCTGCGCGGGCTGGCGCTCGACGTCCGAGGTCGCCGTGTAGATCGCGAAGTTGTTGAGCGCGACGCCGACCTGCGACGTCGGCGAGAGCGTGATGTTCGACGGCGTCGGGATCTGCAGGCCGAAGCTGGCGGGCAGCTCGTTGGTCCCGAAGCCCGACGAGGAGATGCGGACCGTGACGAAGTAGTTGCGCGGCGCGCTGTTCAGCGTCGTCGCCAGGCCCGGGGAGGCGATGTCGAGCGGGGTCTGGCCGTAGGCCGAGGTGCCGAAGAACCACGAGCCGGCTCCGTCGTAGGCGCCGGTCGCCAGCTGGACGTCGTTGATCGGGTCGAAGAAGCCCGTGCCCGGGGCGTCGTACCACAGGCCCAGCTCCTGGACGCGGATGTTGTTGAGGTTGCCCTCGGGGCGGCTCTGCACGCGCAGCGCGCGCAGGCCCGCG
>JACQBB010000154.1 GCA_016194625.1 Elusimicrobiota bacterium
GACCACGAGGGCGACCGGGTAGCCCGCGGCCTTCAGGCCCGCGGCCAGCGCCAGGTCGTTCTGCAGGTTGCTGGCCTCGGCGACGCACAGCACCAGCAGGTCGGAGTTGGCGTCCAGGCAGTCGGACAGGAAGCGGAAGGCGACCTTCTCGTCCTCGGTCTCGGGCAGCAGGGAGTGCGTGCCGGGGAGGTCCACGACCTCCACGTCCTCGCCGCCGACCGCCACCGAGCCGACCGCCTTCTCGACCGTGCAGCCGGCGAAGTTGGCGACCTTGTGGCGCAGGCCGGTCAGCGCGTTGAACAGCGTGGTCTTGCCGGTGTTCGGGCGGCCCGCCAGGGCGATGACGCGCTTCACGGAGTCCCCGGTTCGACGCGGATGCGCTTGAGCAGGCGCCGCTCGAGCGCCAGGAGCTGGGGCCCGACCAGGCACTCGACGGGGTCCTGGAGGGGGGTGGGCATCAGCTTGGTGACCATCACCCCGGCGCGCAGGCCCAGGCCGGACAACCGCGCGCGTTCGGCGTCCTCCATGTGGGAGAAGCCGGCGATGCGGACCGGGACCTCGAGCGCGACCTCGTCCAGGGTCATCGAGGACATTATACCCTTGTTGATATCCATTTTCAATAAGAATATGTCCGCGTTTTGTATCATGGGCCCATGCCCCGCGACCCCTTCTCCCGCCTCGACGCCGCCCGCGCCGCCCTGGACTCCGGCCGCCCCGACCACGCCCTGACCGCCCTGACCGGGGCCTTCCCGGCCGCCGTCCGCGGCGAGGCCCTCGTGCTGAGGGCCGAGGCCTGGCGCGCGCAGGGGTTCTTCCGCAAGGCCATCGCCGGCTACCGCACCGCGCTCGGCGCCCTGGGCCGCGACGAGGTCGACCAGGCCGTCGTCGCCCTGTTGGGCCTGGCCCGCTGCTACCGCAGCCTGGGAGAGATCGCGCCGGCCCGCGCCGGCATGAAGAGCGCTCGCGCGCTCGCCCGCCGGGGCGACGCCGAGCTCGCCGAGACCCTGGCGCTCGAGGACGCGCTGGTGGACCGCGCCGAGGGAGACTATCCCAAGGCGCTGAAGCGCCTCGCGCCCCTGCTCGCCGCCGCCCGGCGCCGGCGCGACTGGTCGGCCGTCGGCTTCCTCCTGTGGGCCACCGGCGGCGCGCGCCGCTTCGCCGGCGACCTGGCGGGCTCGCACCGCGACTTCAAGGAGTCCCTGGCCTGCTTCCGCCGCGCCGGCGACCGCGAAGGCCAGACCTACGCGTTGTTCGGCCTGGGCGGCATCGCCCGCGTGCGCGGGTTCTTCGAGGAGGCCCGCGCGGCATACGCGTCGGCCGGCAAGCTCCTCGGGAACGGCCCCGACCTGTTCGGCCGCGCCTACGCCCACTGCGGCCTGGCCAACGTCCTGCGCCAGCTCGGCCGCTGGGACGAGGCGGAAAGGAACTATCGCCGGTCCTACGCCCTGTACGCCCGCCTCGACGACCGCGTGGACCTCGCCTACGTGGACTGGGGCCTCGGCCAGGTCCACCTCAAGCGCGGCGAGCTGGCCGCCGCCGAGAAGCGCTTCCGCGCGGGCCTCGCGGCCTTCGCGAAGGGCGGCGAGGCGCGCGGCGAGGCCCTGTCCCTGCAGTCGCTGGCCCAGGTCCTGCACGCCCGCGGCCGCACCGCCGCCGGCGAGCGCCTGTTCGACGCCGCCGTGCGCCGCGCCCGCCGCGCCGGCCTCCACGCCCACCTCGAGATCTTCACCTGACGAGCCCGGAGGGTCAGGCCTAAACTTATTCAACTTATCGTTCCGCTGCACGCGTGAGGATAAGTTGAATAAGTTTAGGCCTGACCCTTTAACATCTTCGAAACGCGGGGTTCGTAGGATGTCGGCATGGGAAACACGATCTGGGCCGTGCTGGCGGGCTACGAGGGGAACTGGGTGGCGGTGGACGGCGGCGGCGAGGTCGTCGCGCACGCGGGCTCGCTCGACGAGGTGATGAAGGCGACGCGCGACGACGCGGGGAAGCTGACCTACTTGTACGCGGCGCCCGAGCTCGAAGCCGCTTAGATCTTGAAGTCGGCGCCCAGGTACAGCTCGCGCGCCTTCGGGTCCTCGAGCAGGTGCTGGGCGGTGCCCTCGACCAGGATGCGCCCGTCGAAGATCAGGTAGGCGCGGTCGATGATGGGCAGGGTCTCGCGGACGTTGTGGTCGGTGATCAGCACGCCGATGCCCTGCTTGACGAGCTTCTGGATGATCGCCTTGAGCTCGCCGACGGTGATGGGGTCGATGCCGACGAACGGCTCGTCGAGCATGATCAGTTTGGGGTCGCGGATCATCGCGCGGGCGACCTCGAGGCGGCGCTTCTCGCCCCCGGACAGGGTCCACGCCTTCTGACGGCGCAGGTCCCAGAGCCCGAACTCCTCCAACAAGGCCTTCACGCGGCGCATCTGCTCGAGCTTGCCCTCGACCGTGCGCTCGAGCACCGCCCGGAGGTTCTCCTCGACGGTCAAGCCCTTGAACACGGTCGGCTCCTGGGCGAGATAGCCCAGTCCCAGCCGCGCGCGCGCGTACATCGGCTGCGCCGTCACGTCGACGCCGTCGATGACGATCGCGCCCTCCTCGGGCGTCACGAAGCCCGCGAGGCTGTAGAAGGTCGTGGTCTTGCCGGCGCCGTTGGGTCCGAGCAGGCCGACGATCTCCCCGGAGTCCACGCGCAGGGACAGGCCCTTCACGACCATGCGCTCGCCGTAGGTCTTGCGGATCTCTCGCGCCTCTAGCCTCATTTCGTCCGCCTCTCGTATTTTTGCTCGTCCTTGAACTGGAGCCAGCCCTTCACTTTGCCCGAGGC
>JACQBB010000166.1 GCA_016194625.1 Elusimicrobiota bacterium
GCGCGAGCCGCCTCGCGCCGCCTCGCCGGCCGCGGCGCCGAGAGAGACGTATAAGAACGTCCCGGGCATCATCCCGATCCAGGACGCGAGCGTGTACTCCCCCGCGCCGACCGTGGTCAGGCCGTAGCCGTAGTTGAGCAGGTTGAACGGGAGCACCGGCGACAGGCGCGTCAGGAGCACGACTTTCCAGCCTTCCTTCCCGACGGCCTCGGCGACCGCGGCGAAAGCGGGGACCTTCTCCAGGCGCCGCGACACCCAGCCGCGCAAAAGATAGCGGCCGACCAGGAACGAGGCCCACGCGCCGACGGTCGATCCGATGGAGACGAGCGCGAAGCCCTTCCACAGTCCGAAGGCGGCCCCGGCCCCCAAGGTCAGCACGGAACCCGGGAGGAACGCCACGCAAGCCAGGACGTAGAGTCCGACGAAAGCCGCCAGGCCGGCGGGGCCCGCCGACGCCGTCCACGCCAGAGCCGACGCCATCAACGCCTTCATCGCTTTTCCTCGTTGAGAGACCAGTCGTAATCGGTCCACGCGACGTCCCAGTCCGGCTCGACCGGCAGCCACTTCTTCACGAACGCGAGGACCGACGCCTTCGTGCCGCCGAAGTCCTCCATGTACCATTTGAAGATCGGCGACAGATAGGCGGTCTTGCCGTTCGGGCTGGCGTCGTTCTTGGCTTTCTGTGACAGGAAGACCCGCGCCTGCTCGTCCAGTTGCGCCGACAGCCGGGCGCCGTCGTAAGCCTCCGAGCGCAGAGGCGGGCAGCCCTTGGCCGCGCACACGAGAGCGAAATGGACCCGCGGTTCCTTGTATCGCGGCCGGATGATGCCCTGCTCCAGCGCGTCGAGGGTCATCGTACCCCCGAAAAGCCCGACCACGGGCTGATGCCACGGCGCTTTCGGGTCCCAGAACGGGCCGATCTTGCGGATCGAGGCGACCGGGTGATGATCGACGATCAATCTCAGGGTCGTCGCGTTGTACACGTTGATGAGGAACGCGAGACGATCCTCCCGCGGCCAGGAATCGAAGGCCTTAGCGGACACGGCCCCCGCGGAGGCCAGCCACGCGTCGAGCCCCGCGCGATCGCCCTTGAGCCCGGCGTAATCGACGCGGCCGTCGTGCACGCGCTCTTTGAGGATCGCGTCCAAACCCGGCGCGCCGCCCGCCGCTCTCGCGGGAGCCGTCGCGAACAGCGCCGCCAGCGCGACCGACACGATGTTCATCTCATCATCTCCTTGCCCAGATGAGTCCGCGGCGCGGGCGAAGCGTTACACGGCGCGGGAGGCCGGCTGTAACGAACGGCTCCCCACACGCACTCATGACCAGGACCGCAGGAGGCCGGCGCTCTCCTCGGCCCCGGCGTCGCGGCCTATTGGCTGATGGGGCGCGCGTCATAATACAATGAACGACCGCCGAACGGAGGACGACCCCATGCCCGTCGACATCGAAGCCGGAGTCCGCGACTATTACGGCAAGACGCTGAAGAGCGGCGCCGACCTGAAGACCGACGCCTGCTGCTCGCCCGCGGCCCTGCCGCGCGCGGTGCGCGACGCGCTGGCGAAGGTCAGCGACGAGGTGACGGCCCGCTACTACGGCTGCGGCCTGACCATCCCGAGCGAGCTGGCGGGCCTGAGCGTCCTAGACCTGGGCTCGGGCTCCGGGCGCGACTGCTACATCCTGTCCCAGCTGGTCGGCGCCGCGGGGCGCGTGACCGGCGTGGACATGACCGACGAGCAGCTCGCGGTCGCCGAGCGCAACCGCGCGCACCACGCGCGCGCCTTCGGCTACGGCAACGTCGAGTTCCTCAAAGGCGACATCTCGCGCCTCGACGAGATCGGGCTCGAGGACGCCTCGTTCGACTTGATCGTGTCCAACTGCGTGATCAACCTCGCGCGCGACAAGGAGGCCGTCCTGCGCTCGGCCCGGCGCGTCCTGAAGGCGGGCGGCGAGATGTACTTCTCCGACGTGTACGCCGACCGGCGCGTGCCCGCGGAGCTGCGGGACGACCCCGTGCTGTACGGCGAATGCCTGGGCGGCGCTCTGTACTGGAACGACTTCCTGCGTCTCGCCAAGGCCGCGGGCTTCGCCGACCCGCGGCTCGTCGAGTCGCGCCCGCTGGCGCTCGACGCGGGGCCGATCCGGGAGCGCGCCGGCCACGTCGGCTTCTACTCGGCGACCTACCGCCTGTTCAAGCTCGACGGCCTGGAGGCCTCCTGCGAGGACTACGGGCAGGCCGTCCGCTACAAAGGGACCGTCCCGGACGCGCCGGAGGCCTTCGTGCTCGACGGCCACCACCGCTTCGAGACGGGCCGGACCGTGCCGGTGTGCGGCAACACCGCGCGGATGCTCGCCGAGAGCCGCTTCAGCCGCCACTTCGACCTCTTCGGCGACATGTCCAAGCACTTCGGCATCTTCCCCGGCTGCGGGACCAGCCTTCCGTTCGCGGCGGACGCGAGGAACGACGGTGCCTGCTGCTAAGTGGGCCGACGCCGCGACCACGGCGCAGGGCAAGCCCCGCGCCGCCGTGCCGCCGGACGCGCTGAGGACGCTGTGGTTCAACACCGGGACGCGGTGCAACATCGAGTGCGCGAACTGCTACATCCAGTCCTCGCCGCGCAACGACCGCCTTGACTACCTGCGGGCCGCCGAGATCCGCCCCTTCCTCGACGAGGCCCGGGAGATGGGCGCCGCCGAGATCGGCTTCACCGGCGGCGAGCCGTTCCTGAACCCGGACCTCCTGCCGATGGCCGAGGAGTGCCTGGAGCGCGGCTTCTCCGTGCTGATCCTGACCAACGCGATGGCCCCGATGCGCAACCGCGCGACGGACCTGCTCGCCCTCCTCGCGCGCCGCGGACGCCGCCTGCGCCTGCGCGTCTCGCTCGACCATCACACCGCCGCCGCCCACGACGCCGAGCGCGGCGCGGGCTCCTTCGACAAGGCCCTGTCCGGCCTGCGCTGGCTGCTCGACTCCGGCTTCGACGCCTCCGTGGCCGGGCGGACCTTCGTCGCGGAGGACGAGGGCGCCGCGCGCGAAGGCTACCGCCGCGCGATCGGCCGCGAGGTCGAGCTGACGGTGTTCCCCGAGATGGGCGCCCCCGGCGAGCTCCCCGAGATCACCACCGAGTGCTGGGGCCTGCTCGGCAAGGACCCCGCGTCGGTGATGTGCGCCTCCTCGCGCATGGTGGTCAAGCGCCGCGGCGACGCGCGCCCCGCGGTCGTCGCCTGCACGCTCATCCCCTACGACGCCCGCTTCGAGCTCGGCCGGACCTTGCGCGCGTCGTGGCGCCCGGTCGCCCTCCAGCACCCGCACTGCGCGTCTTTCTGCGTGCTCGGCGGCGGGTCGTGCGCCGCGTGAGCGTCTCCGTCGTCGTCCCGGTCCGCCGCGACGGCGCCGACTGGCTGCCGCGCATCCTCGCTCGCCTGGCCCAGGTGGACGGCCTGGAGGTGATCTGCGCCGGCGACGCGCCGCCGCCCGCGGACGCCGGCGCGCGCTTCGTCCGCGTCGAGGGCCCGTCGCGCGGCGCGCGCCTGCAGGCGGGCATCGACGCCGCGTCGCACCGCACGATCCTTCTCCATCATCCGCGCAGCCTGATCCCGGCCGACGGCCTGCGCTGGCTGGCCGCGGGCGCCGGCGGCGCGCGCTGGGGCGGCTTCACCCACTCCTTCGACTGGGACCACCCGCTCCTGCGCTTCGCCAGCTGGTACTCCAACCGCGTCCGCGCCGCGCGCCGCGGGATCGTCTACCTCGACCACTGCGTCTTCTTCGACAAGGCGCTCCTCGCCCGCCCGATCCCGCCGGTGGAGATCTTCGAGGACACCGAGCTGTCCCTGATCCTGCGCGAGAGCGGCCCTCCCGCGCTCGCGCCCTTCGCCGCCACGACCTCGGCGGTCCGCTTCCGCGCCAACGGCCCCTGGCGGCAGTCCCTGCTCAACCAGCGCATGAAGCTGGGCTACCTGCTCGGCCGCTCGCACCGCGGCCTGAACGAGCGCTACGAGCGCGGCCTGCGCCTGAACGCCTGAGGGATTGGGCCCGCCTGGAAAAAATAGTAGAATCATCCTCGACTGGCCGCTCCCGGTGCGATACCCAAGTGGTCCAAGGGGATGGTCTGCAAAACCATTATTCGCGGGTTCGAATCCCGCTCGCACCTCCACTCTGACGCGACGGTGAAAAGGAAGGCCCCGGCACACGCCGGGGCCTTCGCTTTTTCGTAGGACCAATGCCCGCGGCCGCTTGGGACCTCGGGCCCTCGGGGGACGGGCGCGGCGCGGCTAGAATCTTCCCTAGATATGAAGAAAGCGAGCCCCGCCCTGTGCCTCCTCGTCGCGTCCAACTCCTTCGCGCAGGTCGTGTCGGTCCGCGTCCCCGCCGCGCCGCTCGCGCCCGGGATA